>MGNZ01000001.1:0-281 GCA_001795235.1 Chloroflexi bacterium RBG_16_64_32
GCCTCCAGGTGCGCCACCAGCTCCGAGCGCTCGAACGGGGCGCCGGGCTCCACCGTCACCTGATAGCCGAACCAGACGTGCCGCGTGCCCTCCCGCTCATCGTGAACACGGACGTGGTCGCCGTATGGCCGGAGCGCGTCCGTCCACTCGCGGGCGTTGACGCGCCTCGCCTCGATGAACCCCTCGAGCTTCTCCATCTGGTGGATGCCGAAGGCCGCCTGAAGCTCCATCGGCTTGAAGTTGTAGCCGATGTTGACGAACAGGAAGCGCGGGTCTATCTC
>MGNZ01000001.1:373-2935 GCA_001795235.1 Chloroflexi bacterium RBG_16_64_32
GCATCCCGCCCTCCACGGTGTTCACGTGGTGGGTGAAGAAGAAGCTGAACGTGGAGACGTCTCCGAAGCTGCCCGCCTTGCGGTCTCCCAGCATGGCGCCGTGCGCCTCGCAGGTGTCCTCGATCACGAGCAGGCCGTGGCGGCGGGCGATCTCCATCAGCCGGGACATGTCGCAGGGGTTGCCCAGGAGGTGCACTGGCATGATTGCCCGGGTCCGGGGCGTGATCGCCCGCTCCACCTCTTCTAGGTCCAGGGAGAACGTGTCCAGGTCAACGTCAACAAGTACGGGGACGGCCCCCACGTTGATTATCGGGAAGACGGTGGTCGCCCAGGTCACCGCGGGCGTGATCACCTCGTCGCGGGGGGCGATTGGGCGCTCCGCGAGGGGGTTTGTTAGCACCGAGAGGGCCAGCAGGTTGGCGCTGGAGCCGGAGTTGACCATGACGGCGTGGCGGGCGCCGATGTAGGAGGCGAACATCTCCTCAAACCGCCGCACCTTTTCACCCATGGTCAGGCGATTGGTGAGGAGAGAGTCCACCGCCTCCCAGACCTCCTCCCACCCGAATGATGGGACGTTCAGGGGTAGCGGCGTCTCGCCCTCGACGAACGGGGCCCGCTCAACCTCGAAGTGCCGGCGAACCAGCTCCCTTATCTCGTACGCGACGTCAGCGGAGTCGCTCATAGCTTATGACCTCTCTTTCTCCGTCTCCGCCCCGCCTCGTGGCGGAGACCGCTCGGCACCACTCAACCGTTCTGCGCAGGCCGTCCTCCAGCGCGGTGCGAGGCCGGAAGCGGAGTTCGCGCTCAGCCCTCGAGATGTCCAGCCTGCGCCGGGGTTGGCCGTCGGGACGGGAGGCGTCCCAGCGGATCTCTCCTGTGAAGCCGGTGATGCCGGCGATCATCGCCGCGAGCTCCCGAATCGTGACCTCGCGGCCGCTGCCCACGTTGACGGGCTCCGCACCGTCGTACCGTTCGGCCGCCAGGACGATCGCCTCGGCGGCGTCCTCCACGTAAAGGAAGTCGCGGGAGGCGTTGCCGCTGCCCCAGGCATCGACAACGGAGCTCCGCTCCCGCGCCGCCTCCAGACAGCGGCGGACCAGCGCCGGGATCACGTGGGAAGAGGCGGGATCGAAGTTATCTCCGGGGCCGTACAGGTTTGCGAGCAGGGGGCAGACGGCGTTGAAGCCGTATTGCTGCCGGTCCGCCTGCGCCTTCACGATAAGCATCTTCTTGGCCAGACCGTAGGGCGCGTTGGTCTCCTCCGGATAGCCGCACCATAGGTCGTCCTCCCGGAAGGGCACTGGCGCTTCCTTGGGATAGGCACAGACGCTGCCCACAGCCACCAGCTTCTCCACTCCTCTCCGTCGCGCCTCCTCCATCACCTGCATCCCCATCATGAGGTTCTCGTAGAGGAACTCCGCCGGCCTCTCTTTGATGTGGCCGATCCCGCCCACCTTGGCCGCCAGATGGATCACGACCTGCGGACGGTGGTCCTCATACAGGCGCCGCACGTCGTCCATGTCTGTGAGGTCGTAGTCGGCCCTGCGCGGGACGAAGACGTCGCAACAGCCGCGACGGCGAAGAGCCTCCACGATATGCCTGCCCAGGAAGCCGGCGCCGCCCGTGACGGCGATCCTCCTGTCAGCCAGCCAGCTCACTTCGCGCCCTCAACGGCACCGACGCCGGCTGCACCCGCTCGGCGAGCCCCTCGCCCGTTTTAACTGGGGAGATTCCGGCCGCTTCCAGATCGGCGTCGACCATGATCCGCACCAGCTCCTTGAATGTCACCTTGGGCTCCCATCCCAGCTTCCGCCGGGCCTTGCTCGCGTCGGCCTGAAGCGCCTCCACCTCCGTGGGTCGGAAGTAGCGTCTGTCGATGCGCACGTGCTCCCGCCAGTCCAGTCCCACGTAGCCGAACGCCTCCTCCAGAAACTCCTGGACGGAGTGCGACTCGCCGGTGCCAACGACGTACTCTCCGGGCTCGTCCTGCTGCAGCATCAGCCACATCGCCTCCACGTACTCGGGCGCGTAGCCCCAGTCGCGGCGGGCCTCCAGGTTGCCCAGGTACAGATGGCGGGCACGACCGGCCATGATGTCGGCGATCCCGCGCGTTATTTTGCGGGTGACGAAGGTCTCACCGCGGCGTGGCGACTCGTGGTTGAACATGATGCCGTTGGAGGCGAACATCCCGAAGCCGTGACGGTAGTTCACAGCCGTCCAGTAGGCGTAGACTTTGGCGGCGGCGTAGGGGCTGCGGGGGCGGAAGGGCGTCGCCTCGCATTGGGGCGGAGGCGCGTCCCCAAACATCTCGCTGGAAGAGGCCTGATAGAAGCGCGTCCTCACCCCGCTACGGCGCACCGCCTCCAGGATGCGTACCGTGCCCAGGCCGGTTATGTCGCCCGTGTACTCGGGGATGTCGAAGCTCACCCGAACGTGGCTCTGGGCACCCAGATGGTATATCTCGTCGGGGCGGAGGTTGTAGATGAGGTGGATCAGCTGCGTGCTGTCCGCCAGATCGCCGTAGTGGAGGAAGAACCGGGCCTCCGGGTCGTGCGGATCGAT
>MGNZ01000001.1:3130-4308 GCA_001795235.1 Chloroflexi bacterium RBG_16_64_32
ACGGTAGCGGACCACAAACTCCCGGTCCCGGTCCAGCTCCGTTTGTATGTCCAGCGGCCGCCCCTCCAGACGCTCGCCGTCAAGGGATACCGATTGGACGGAGGCGCCGTCCGGCACGTCGACGGAGATATGGAGAGGCATCGCTGACGCGCCGGCCTGTTTCTGCACCAGCAGCCGGTACTCGTAGACGCCACCGGTCAGAATGACGGCGGCGGGCACCTCATAGAGGAAGCCGAGGCTGGCCCGCGCTCCATTTGGCAACGCCAGGTAGCGGCCAAAGGAGGCCTTTCCCGATTCCGCGCCGACAGCCTCTGCCCCGACCTCGCGACCGTTGAGCGTCACCCCCTCGAGATCCGACCCTGCCGGGGCCAGCAGCCGCACATAGTCGCCGTAGAGGCCGGAGAGCATCAGATCATATGTGAGGTCCGGGTCGCGGCCCTCCGCCCAGCGGGACAGGCGGTTCTCGTAGTACAGGGTGACGCTGTTGCGGGCGGCGCCGTCCCCATCGAGCCGCACGTCGAGCTCCGCGCGCTGATCCACGACGAGGTTGAGCTTGGTGCTGTGGACGCTCGCCTCCACTACCTGAAGGTAGTCGCCGCGGGCCTCGATCACCTCGCCGCTCCAGCCCAGCTCCCGCAGGCGCTGTCGCAGCGAGGGCTCGGCGGAGTAGATGGCGATGTGTTTCTGCGCGGCGAGCCGGTCCAGCGCCTCCAGCAGCGGGGCCCACTCCTCCCGGCCCGCCGAGAGAGTGCCGTCGATGACCCGGGAAGCGACCGCCACGGCGAAGGCGTGCTTATTCTCGCCCGGGCGCACCAGGGTCCTCGTCCGGATGAGAGTCTCCTCCGTCACATTGGCGGCCGTCACGGTTACGCCGTAGTCATCGATGCTCACCGGCCCTAGCACGTCCAGCAGCCCCTCCAGGGCGGCGAAGTCCATCGCGATGACCCCGTCCACGGAAGGGCCACCCCCGCGTTCGAAGAAGAAGAGCGCCTGCCTGGCGGCGGTGGGAAAGTCCGGCGACCAGTTGGATAGGGCAAGGTTCCAGGTCCAATCGCGGAGCAGGTAGCGCTTGAGCGGGGCCGGCGGCTCGATGTATTCGCCGCCGCTCCGCTCCTGCCACTCGGCGATGACGTCGCCGGCGTCCGCGAAGCGGCTCTCGATCAGCGCGCCGCCCTCCA
>MGNZ01000001.1:4346-4783 GCA_001795235.1 Chloroflexi bacterium RBG_16_64_32
GGCATGATCTCCGTATTGTCCTGGCCGAGGACGAGGTACGTACGCGCGCCCTGATAGCCCAGGAGCCCGGCAGCGACGGCGTCGCCGCTGCGATACTTGGTGACCATCTCCTCCAGCCTCGGCAATCGCCGGTCGACCTCCGAGGCGAAGCCTGCCAGGGGCGGCAGGAGCCCGCCGCCCAGCGCGTCGCGCCGGCCGCGAACGGATTCCAGCCGCGCCTGTATCGTAGCGATCTGGGGTCGCGTCGCCTCCAGGAAGGCGACGGCCCTTTCACCAAGCGCGCCGTCTCCATCCGCGGCGACATCGTTGAACGACCGCAGAGCTTCGACGCCGGCGAGCGCGATCTCACTCCCGTCGTAACCGATGCCGGCCAGCCCGGCCGCCGCCTCCACCTGCGAACCGAGCCAAGGGACCTGGGCGGCGAGCCTCAACAGCGG
>MGNZ01000001.1:4863-5459 GCA_001795235.1 Chloroflexi bacterium RBG_16_64_32
AGTCCGAGCTGCCAAGCCCCTCCCGCCGGAGGGCGGCCTCCGCGTCCAGCAGCGCTGCCCTGGCCTCCGTCACGTCGCGGTACACCAGCACCAGCCGCACCGCGGTGACGGTCGTGTAGGCGCCGCCCGCAGCGACGATGGCGGCGCCCATCCACAGGACCAGACGGGCCCTCCGCCGACTAAGGGGAGGCGTTGCGGCGCCGGACCGGCGGCCCGGCGCCGGGGGACGATGCCGTCCGCAGGTGCCGGCGCGGTGGAGTTCAGCCACGCGGCGCTCCTTTCCCGGACACCGCCGCCACGATGATACGGGCCGCCCCCATCAGGTCGTCCACGGTGTGGTCAGGCCGGACCGAGGATGACCGTTCCGTCTCTTGACCCCAGCCGGTGCGGACGAGGAAGCTCGTCGCCCCGGCGCGACGCCCCATCTCTACGTCGCTATCCTTGTCGCCCACCACGAAGCTCCCGAGGGGAGAGGCCCCCAGCTGCTGGGCGGCCAGATCGAACATCAGCGTCCCCGGCTTGCGGCAGGCGCAGCCCTCCTCCGGGGCGTGCGGACAAACGAACACCTCGTCGATGGTTACGCCCTCGCGGGCCAG
>MGNZ01000002.1:0-5168 GCA_001795235.1 Chloroflexi bacterium RBG_16_64_32
GCTGCCGCAGGCGCACGACTTGGTAGCGTTGGGATTGAAGATGGTGAAGCCCGCTTTCATCAGGTCGTCCACGTAGTCGATCTCCGCGCCTTCCAGAAGGGGGGCGCTGTCGGGATCGACGACCATCTTAACGCCGTCATGCTCGATGACCAGGTCCTCTTCGTCGGGTTGTTTGGCGATGGCCATACCGTACTGATAGCCGGAGCAGCCGCCGCCGGCGACGAACACACGCAGGGCGGCCTGGGCATCCAGGCCCTTCTCCTTGAAGAACTCTTTGGCCTTGTCAGCGGCCTTAGCGGTGATCGTCAGCATTGGCCCACCTCGATTACCAGTTTGAAAAGCGATTACTTACTTTACTCGCACTGAGCGTATCAGACAGGCGCGCGGGATGTCAACGGCTTGGGGGGGGTGGAGGGCGGGCGCTCGGCCGCATCGGGCCGGGCCCTCTCGGCCACCTGGCCGTCGATTCTTGTGCGATGCGCGTGCGTTCCTTGGAGGCGAGCAGTCGGCGGTCCGTTGCGTGGAAGCGAAGAAGGCGCGGTGCATCCTGCAGGCGCGCCGAAAGTTGTAGCTACCACTTGCGCTGGGCGGCTGTTTCCGCTAAAAATACATTAGCACTCTGCCCCAGGGAGTGCTAATCTCAGTCAGGGTACTAACCAACCAGAAGGAGAGTTTCACGATATGGCCAAACAACTTCTGTTCGATGAGGCGGCTCGACACGCCATGAAGGCCGGTGTCGACGCGCTCGCCGACGCCGTAAAGATCACCCTGGGCCCCAAGGGGCGCAACGTCGTCCTGGAGAAGAAGTTCGGTTCCCCCACGATAACCAACGACGGTGTCACCATCGCGAAGGACATCGAGCTGGAGGACCCGTTCGAGAACATCGGCGCCCAGCTTGCCCGCGAGATCGCCTCCAAGACCAACGACATAGCGGGAGACGGCACGACCACCGCCACCGTCGTGGGCCAGGGCATCGTTCACGAAGGCCTGAAAAACGTCGCCGCCGGCGCTAACCCGATGGCCCTCAAGCGCGGAATCGAGAAGGGCGCGGAGGCGGTGTTAAAGGCCATCAAGTCCAACTCCACTCCTGTGACGACACGCCAGCAGATGGCCCAGATCGCTGCCATCTCCGCCAACAACGACCAGGAGGTCGGCGAGCTCATCGGCGAGGTGATGGAGAAGGTCGGCAAGGACGGCGTCATCACCGTGGAGGAGTCCAAGGGGATCACGACGGAGGTGGAGTACGTGGAGGGGATGAACTTCGACCGCGGATACATCTCTCCCTACTTCGTCACCAACCCGGAGCGGATGGAGTGCGAGATCGAATCGCCGTACATCCTGGTGGCGGACAAGAAGCTGTCCGCGGTGAACGACATTCTGCCGGTGCTGGAGCGGCTGCTCCAAACGGGCAAGAAGGATCTGCTCATCATCTGTGAGGACTGCGACGGTGAGGCGCTGGCGACGCTAGCGGTCAACAGGCTACGGGGCGCGCTGAATGTGTGCGCCGTCAAGGCGCCCGGCTTCGGCGACAGGCGGAAGGATAACCTGGGGGACATCGCCACTATAAGCGGCGCCCAGGTGATCAGCGAAGAGATAGGACGGAAGCTGGACGCCGTTCAGATAGAGGATATGGGACAGGCGCGCAAGGTGGTGGTGGCGAAGGAGGAGACCACGATCATAGAAGGTCGCGGCTCCAAGGAGACGATTCAGGCGCGCATTCGCCAGATCAAGGCGGCGATCGAGGAGACGACATCCGATTGGGACCGCGAGAAGCTCCAGGAGCGGCTGGGTAAGCTGTCCGGCAGCGTGGCGGTGGTCCAGGTGGGCGCAGCTACGGAAACGGAGCTCAAGGAGCGCAAGCACCGGGTAGAGGACGCGGTGCAGGCGACGCGGGCGGCGGTTGAGGAGGGGCTGGTGTCCGGCGGCGGCGTCGCCTACCTGAACGCCCTGCCCGCGCTGGACAAGGTCAAGCTGGATGGCGACGAAGCGACCGGCGTGAACATCCTGCGCCGCGCCCTGGAGGAGCCGCTGCGACGGATCGCCATCAACGCCGGCCAGGACGGCTCCGTTATCGTGCAGAAGGTAAAGGGGCTGAAGAAGGGCCAGGGGTACGACGCCGCCAAGGATGAGTTCGGCGATATGGTTGAGCGCGGCATAGTTGACCCGGCGAAGGTGACGCGCTCCGCCCTGGAGAACGCCGTGAGCATCGCCGGCATGGTGCTCACCACCAACTGCCTGATAGCGGACATCCCGGAGAGGAAGTCGGCCGCCGCACACCCCTCGCCGGCGGAGATGTACTAGGGCGGTCCCCTCTGAACCCTGCGGGGGCGGTTAATCGAATGGAAGATGTGGAGCAGATCCCCAGATGCTACTCTGCGTTGCCGCGTTCCGCCACCCGACGGTGAGAGGGCGAAAGGGGTTCCGTGTTCACTGAAAACGGCGTCTTGATTGACCTGGAAGAGGTAGGGAAGGTGGTGGAGGCGTCCGACGTGTTCACCATCGGCTTCCGCGTGTTCCCTCAGCGGGTCATCATCGACACGCGGGAGACGGAGGAAGTGGGGCCGCTTGTTCAAGTGGTGGAGCCGGTGGACTCTGTGGAGGAGCGGTTCCACTGGCTGGGGCGGGAGCGGCCGGCGTTCGCGGTGCCGCAACAGTTCAGCTTCTTCGTCTGGCCGCACTCGCTCGAGTTCCTGGAGGCGTGCGACGTTGGCCAGCGGATCCGCGACCGTCTGCGGGCGCCGGAGAGGCCGGAGGTGGCACAGATGATAGACGAGGCGCTGGCGGAGCTGCGGCGCCTGGAGCGGCGGTCGGTACAGCAGGCGCTGTCGGGAGTCGGCTATCACCTGCTGTGGCCGCAGGAGTGACGCGCCGCGGCAGTCGGAAGAGGGCCGGCCCGATGAATCAGGCGGGTCGTTGACTTAGATTGGCCCAGCCACGTCTTGGGCGATAAGTGGGATGCTGGCCTAATAGTGGCTCTTCGACCAGTGACATAGCATGGCGACTGACTCTCTCCGACTGTACGGCGCAATTGACCTGGGCGGCACAAAGCTGCGCTCCATCGTCGCAGACGGCGGGGGCCGCATCCTGGGCAAGGACCTGCGCCCATCTCAATCGCAGGATGGGCTGGATGTGGTGCTGGAGCGGATGGTGGAGTCGCTGGATGCGTCTGTGGCAGCGGCGGAAGTTGAGGCGGCGCGGCTCAGGGGGCTGGGTATCGCCTCCGCAGGGGCGGTGGATGCGGTGCGAGGGATCGTGCCGGGCGCACCGCAGCTCCCCGGCTGGGATGACGTGCCGCTGGCGCGGATTCTGGAGGAGCGGACGGGGCTGCCCACGCGCCTGGAGAACGACGCCACGGCGGCGGCGCTGGGTGAACATCGCTTCGGCGGAGGACGGGGTAGTCGCTACATGCTGTACATCACGATGAGCACTGGTGTAGGCGGCGGCATAATCATTGACGGTGAGATGTACGGGGGCAAGAGCGGGGCGGCCGGGGAGCTGGGCCACGTGGTCCTCGACATGAACGGGCCCCCCTGCGGCTGCGGCGCCCGCGGCTGCCTGGAGTCCCTCGCATCGGGCACTGCCATCGCTGAGAAGGGTGAACAGCTGCTTGATAACGGCAAATCCCCAATCTTGGCGCGCCTGCGCGCTGAGAACGGGCCGGTGACGGCGGAGATGATGCATCGGGCGGCGGACTTGGGGGACAACGCCTCGCGGGAGGTATTTCGGGAGGCGGGTCACTATTTCGGGGTGGCGCTGGCGAGCTACGTGAACATATTTGACCCCGAAGTGATCGTCGTCGGGGGAGGGGTGGCAAAGGCGGGCGACCTGTTCCTTGACCAGGCGCGGGTGACCATGGAGGACCGGGCGATGGCGCAGCCGCTCAAGGGCGTTCGCCTCATACGCAGCGAGCTGGGGGACTTCGGCGGTACCCTGGGGATGGTGGCCCGGATGGCTGAGGCGGAAGAGGGGCGAGCGTAGGTTACAGCCTGTGCCTCGGCGTACGGCGCTGGAAGCGGCGGCCCCCGCCGCGCCTTGCCGGAACAAGCGCCTCTAGCTCCGGCGGGACGTTCGCGCGTTCCTGCTCCACGATGGGCTGGAGGACCGATATGGTCTCCGCCAGGCGGCGTGCAACGTCGTCCGCCAGGGGCTCGCTTAGGGGGTCGTAAGGTATCGTCTGGTGGATGCGCGTCCAGGACGGCGTCCACTCCTCGAGCTCCACCTTGGGGCCGAGCTGGGCCTGCACCTCCGGCATGCGACCGGCCATGACCTCTGCCCAGCGGTAAGAGAACTCCCGCTCCCCCTCAAAGTGGAGGCCGATCTCGATGCGTTCGGTCTTGCGCGTGAGCCAGACCTCGTAGTGGACCTTTGGGGTCCAGTAGTGAAGCTGGAGCCAGACGAAGCGGACGCGGGCTTGGAAGCGGCGTAGCTCTGGTGGTAGATGCTCCGTCGTGCGCTCCAGGACTAGGGACATGAAGTCGCGGACGCGCATGGGCATAACGTTGCCATGATAGCATTGCGGACGGGGTCGATTGGAGGGCGGCGTGCTACAATTCGCGGCAGGATTGTTGAAGGCAGCGGGCGCTAGGAAAGGGGGCGGAACATGGCGGCTATCATCGCAATCGCAGTGATCGCCGGCATCGTCGTGGTAAGCGGCGTTGTGCTGGTGGGAATGTACAACGGGCTGGTGCGGGCGCGGGTGCGGACGCGGGAGGCGTGGTCCGGCATTGACGTGCAGTTGAAGCGGCGGGCCGACCTTATCCCCAACCTGGTGGAGACGGTGAGGGGGTACGCGGCGCACGAGCGGGAGACGTTTGAAAACGTGACCCGCGCGCGGGCGATGCTGCAGCAGGCGGGAACGGCGGCGGAAGCGGCGGAGGCGAACAACTTCCTTACGCAGACGCTGCGCTCTCTGTTTGCGGTGTCGGAGAGGTACCCGGACCTCAAGGCGAATCAGAACTTCATGGACCTCCAGAACGAGCTGTCGGACATCGAGGAGAAGATCGCCTTCGCCCGCCAGTTCTACAACCGCAACGTCATGAGCTACAACACTCGCATCCAGACCTTCCCCAACGTGGTGATGGCCAACAAGTTCGGCTTTGAGCGGTTCGAGTTCTTCGAGGCGGAGGAGGCGGCGCGGGAGGCGCCGGAGGTGAGCTTCGCGCCGGCCT
>MGNZ01000002.1:5190-6444 GCA_001795235.1 Chloroflexi bacterium RBG_16_64_32
TGAAGCGTAGAGAGTCGCCGCGTGGCTGAGACTCCGGAGCGGGTCCTCGTCTACGACCGCGTAGACGCTAACCGTAGGAACACGCTCCTGCTGCTGGGGCTACTAGCCCTCGTTTCACTGCCGGGGGCGGGCTACATGGCCGCGTATTTGGCGTTCTTGGCTGCCGTGCTGGCGTTCTCGGCGGGATGGGAGGCAGCGGTCGCCACGGGAGGGGTGATAGCCGTTGGCATTGTCCTGGCTGCGGACTATCTGGCATACCGGTACTCGTCAGCTCTAGTGCTTCGGCTTGCCGGGGCGCGTGAGGTGGAACGGGACGAAGAACCGGACCTCTGTCGAACGGTGGAGAACCTGTGCATCGGAGCAGGGCTGCCCCAACCGAGAATGCATGTGGTTGATTCAGCTGCAGCTAACGCCTTTGCCACCGGGCTCAAACCAGAGAATGCCTCGCTCGTCGTGACCCGCGGGCTACTGGCGCTGCTGGAGCGGCGCGAACTGGAGGGGGTCGTTGCCCACGAACTGTCGCACATCGGAAACTACGACATAAGGCTGAGCACGATACTGGCTGCCGGCGTTGCGCTGCTTCGCCTGCCCTTCTCCATCCTGTCGGGGTTCTTCCGCTTCCTGTTCCGCCTCCACTGGATGGTCGGAGCCGGCGCTCTGCTCTATCTCGGTCTACCCCTGCTGACCGGAATTGCCTTTTTTCTCAGCCTCCTGAGCAGCGAACCCGGCGCTGCCTTCATGGTCCTGGTGGCTATGGCAGTGCCCGCATTCGTAGTCCTGGGAGCGCCAGTGGTGGGACTGCTCATCGCCCGCGCACTGTCGCGGGAGCGCGAGTTCCTCGCCGACGCCGATGCCGTGCTGCTGACTCGCGATGCCGAACCCTTGGCGACGGCGCTGGCCAAGATCGGTGGGGCCGGCGGCGCCCAGACGAAGGTCAGCGGGGCGACAGTCCATCTCTACTTCGTTGAGCCGCTGGCGGCGGACGCTCCGTGGTGGGACCGGGTGTTCTCGACCCATCCGCCCATCGAGGAGCGCATCGCTCTGCTGGCGGACATGGGCGGTGGGATCCCGCCGTCAGTGCTGCGGGAGGCAGCGGAAGCCGGAGTCCGATTTCGTACTGTCCGTACCCGCCTCACCGTTCCGGAGGCCGGCCAGCTACAGGTGCAACCGCCAGCCCGGGAGGGCGAGTCTTGGATCGGGGTGACGGAGCCTGGGGAGGTCAAGCGGGCTCCCGTGGCCTTCTGCCTGGGGGAA
>MGNZ01000003.1:0-2455 GCA_001795235.1 Chloroflexi bacterium RBG_16_64_32
GTGGACGCAGGCCGCCGGCTCCACCCCTATCCGCTCCGCCGCCAGCCGGTAGATGCGCGTGTCCGGCTTCGCCATCCCCACCCGCGACGAGTTCACGATGACCTTAAACAGCCCACCGATCTTGTGGTAGTCATGCAGCTCACTCTCCAGCCTGGGGGTCGCGTTGGAGAGCACGCCCACGTCATATCGGACCGCTAGCTGCCGGGCCAGCCCCACCACGTCCTGATCCAGCGTCCGCCACATCACCGCCCTCTCCTGCCAGACGTCGGGGAGAGGGCGACCCGCCAGCTCATGCAGCTTCCGGTTCACCGCCTCCACCCACTCCTCCTCCGTGCCCTCCCCGATCTCCACCGCCTGCCACTCGGGGATGGTGTACAGCGCCTTCAGGAAGCTGCCCTCGGGCAGACCGTGGCGTACCTCGAAATCAGTGAGCAGCTCCCTGTCCAGCCGCGCGATGACGCCGCCGAAGTCGAAGAAGACGGCCCGTACTCTCCCGTCCTGCACCCTCCTAGAACCCCTTATACCGGTTCGCTATCGGCAGACGCCGGTCCCGCCCGAAGGCGCGGGGCGTGATCTTCACCCCCGGCGGCGACTGCCTCCGCTTGTACTCGTTGCGGTTCACCATCTGGATCACCCGCACCACCAGGTCGCGGTCGTGGCCCATGGCCGCGATCTCCTCAACGCTCTTGTCGTCCTCAACGTAAGCCTCCAGCACCGCGTCCAGCTCCTCGTAGGGCGGCAGCGAGTCCTGGTCGAACTGCCCGGGCTTCAGCTCCGCCGACGGCGGCTTCTCGATTACCGTCTCCGGGATGACCGGCCCTTCCCGCCAGGTGTTGCGGTAGCGGGCCAGCCGGTACACCAGCGTCTTCGGCACGTCCTTGATCACCGCAAAGCCGCCGGCCATGTCCCCGTACAGTGTCGCATAGCCGGTGGCCATCTCGCTCTTGTTCCCCGTGGTCAGCACCAGCCAGCCGAACTTGTTGGACAGGGCCATCACGATGTTGCCCCGAATACGCGCCTGGATGTTCTCCTCGGACGCGCCCGGCTCCGTCCCGGCGAACACCGGCTCCAGCATCTCCAGGTACGCCGAGTGCGCCGGCTCTATCGGGATGATCATCAGCTTGATCCCCTGCCGTTGGGAAAACTCCTGCGCGTCCTTGATGCTCCCCTCCGACGAGTACCGCGAGGGCATGCTCACGCCCACCACGTTCTCCTTGCCGATGGCGTCCACGGCAACCGCCGCCACCAGGCTGGAATCGATCCCGCCGGACAGGGCGATGACCACCTTCTGGAACCCCGTCTTGCGCAGGTAGTCGCGCGTGCCCGTCACCAGCGCCGCGTACACCTCCGCCTCCCTCTCCAGCGGCGTCGCGACCCGCGGCTCCACGGGCGGCTTATCGCTAACGAACGGCTCGTCGCTCAGGGCGACCCCCCGCACCCGCCTCGGCCGCTTCGCCTCCTTCGCCTCGCCGATACTCAGGTCGCAGACCAGCAGCTCCTCCTCGAACATCGCAGCCTGGGCCACCAGTCCGCCGTCCGGGCCAAGCACCATCGAGCCGCCGTCAAACACCAGCTCGTCCTGCCCGCCCACCTGGTTCGCGTAGCACAAGAACACCCCATAGTCCCGCGCCCGGGTGGCCAGCATCTCCTGGCGGAGATCGCGCTTGCCTGCGTGGTACGGCGAGCCGTTGATATTGATGATCACCTGCGCCCCCGCCCGAGCCTGCGCCTGCGTGGGGTCGCCCGGGTACCAGATGTCCTCGCACACGTTAACCCCCACGCTCACGCCCGCGACCGTATACACGGGATAGCTGTCCCCGGGGCGGAAGTAGCGCACCTCATCGAACACGCCGTAGTTCGGGAGCTTCTGCTTGTGGTAAACGTCGGCCAGGCGGCCGTCGTGGATCACCGCCGCCGCGTTGTAGATGCCGCCGTCGAGATCCACGAAGCCCACCACCGCCGTGATGCCGCCGCAGCCGTTCACCACCGCCTCCAGCGCCTGCCGGTTGTCGCGCACGAACGAGGGCCGCAGCAGCAGGTCCTCCGGCGGGTAGCCGGTCACCGTGAGCTCCGGGAAGGACACGATGTCCACGCCCATCTCGCGGGCGCGCTCGACGTAGTCGAGGACCTTGGCGACGTTGCCCTCAAGGTCACCGACCGTGGTGTTGATCTGGGCCAGCCCAACTCGAAGTTTTCGCACCGAATGAGACTTAGTGTACGTGATACACTAAAACGCTACCACCGTTCCCGCACACGGTCAATCTCCGGCCATTATCCGTTGGGCCCACACACGCGGTCAACGCGCCCTTCCTCCTTCCTCCTTCCCATCTCCAATTTCCCCTTTCCCATCTCCTCCCGCTATCATGTTATGTACCGATGACCGCGCGGACCGCCGCCCCACCCACGACCGGCCTAGCCGCCCAGGTGCAGGACCTCTCCTTCGCCTACGCCCTGC
>MGNZ01000003.1:2551-5221 GCA_001795235.1 Chloroflexi bacterium RBG_16_64_32
CTCCCTGGACATCCCCTCCGGCTCCGTCTTCGGCCTCCTGGGGCCCAACGGCTCCGGCAAGTCCACCCTCCTCTCCCTCCTCGCGGGCCTGCGCCGGCCCTCCTCCGGCACAGTCCTCGTCCTGGGCCGGACGCCCTCGCACGCCCTCCGCGCCCGCATCGGCCTCCTCTTCCAGGAGACCAGCCTCGACCCCCTCATGACCCCCCGCGAAACGCTATGGCTCCACGGCCGCCTGTTCGGGCTCTCCGCCTCAGGCGGACTCCGCACCCGCATCGACCAGTTGCTGGAGGGCGTAGGGCTATCGGAGCGCGCGGACGCCCTCGTGTCTACCCTCTCCGGCGGCATGAAGCGCCGCCTGGAGCTGGCCCGCACTCTTCTGCCCTCGCCACGGCTCATCCTCCTGGACGAGCCCACCACCGGTCTGGACCCCGACGCCGAGGCCGCCCTCTGGGCCCAGCTACACAAGGCCAATGACGGCGGCGCCACCATCGTCCTGGCCAGCAACAAGGTGCAGGAGGCAGACGCGCACTGCCACGGCGTGGCGTTCCTTCACCACGGCCGCCTCGCCGCCCAGGGCGCTCCCGCCGCGCTCAGGGCCGGGCTCAAGCGGGACGCCGTCTGGGTCGAGTGGCCGGACTTCCCAACGGCCCTGGCCGAAGATATCGCCGCCTGGGAGGGCGTCGGCAACCTCACCTGGGCCGATCCCACCCTTCACGTCACCGTCGACGCCGCCTCCGCCTTCATCCCCCGCCTCTTCCAGGCCGCGCCCGGCGGTGGCGACGGCATCCGCGCCGTGCGCATCCGAGAGTCGACACTGGAGGACGCCTACTTCGACATCGTAGGCGCTTCCCTATCCGACGAGGACGGGGCAGAATGAGCGCCGTCGCCGCCTGCCAGGCGATCCTCCAGCGCGACCTGCGCGCCGTCCTGCGATCCCGCTCCCAGCTCTACTCGTCGATCCTCTTCCCCCTCATGATCCTCGCGATCCTCGGCACCGGCGTCTCCCAGGGGCTTGACCCCACCCTCGTGCGCGACGGCGACTACGCTTCGTTCCTCGTCCCCGGCGCCATAGCAATGGCCGTCCTCTTCTCCTCCACTTTCTCTTCCGCCTCCTACTACCGTGACCGCGACTCCGGCCTGTTGAGGGTAATGCTCGCCTCTCCCCACTCGCCGCGGGTCATCCTACTGGGGAAGGCGCTGGCGGGCGTCGCCATCGGCGGCCTCCAGGCCCTGGCCGTCCTCGCCGTCGCCGCCGCCGTGCCCGGCATCGACCTGGAGTGGCAGTACGGCGTGGCGCCGGGCGTTCTTCTGGCAGGCGCCGCCGTGGTCCTGCTGGCGCTCCTCCTCAACGGCTTCGCTCAGATCGTTGCCTCCCGCATCCGCACCATGCAGGGGTTCCACCTGGTGATGAACCTCGTGCTCTTCCCGCTCCTCTTCTTCTCCGGAGGCTTCTTCCCCCTGGACGACCTGCCCGCCTGGCTCGAGGTCCTGGCCACGGCCAACCCCCTCTCGTACGCCGTGGATCTGCTCCGCGCCGCCGTCTACGCCGACTCCTCCACCCACTTCGGCCTTCCTATCGATTTCGCCGTGCTTGGCGCGCTGGCCGTCGCCCTGTTCGCCTGGGGCCTTCAGCGCCATCCCGGCTACGAGTAGTGACCGGGAGATGCTGATCAAGGCCCTGGCAGCGATTCCATCCGGCCGAGAGGCCGGCCGTCGCCGTGCCGCTGTCCTGCTCTCTGCCCTGGCGGCGCTCGCGTTCGCCGCCTGCGCGGGGTCGTCGGCGCCGTCCGGCGCGGAGCCATCGGACGTCGTCACGTCCGGAGAAGGTAACGTCTTCCCTGTACTCGGAAACAACACCCTGGCCGTCGGCCATAACCGCTTTAGCCTCATGCTCGTGGATCACGAGGAGAGCCCCATCCTTGACGCGAACGTCTACCTGCGCTTCTTCGACTTAACCGGCGAACAGCCGGTGATCAAGTCAGAGGCCGATGCCCGGTTCATCCCCATGGAGCTTTACTTCATCGAAGACCATCCGGGCAGTGAGAAGCGCCCGGCCGGAAACAACGGCACCTACGTCACCTCAGTTGACTTCGACGCTCCCGGCCGATGGGTCGTCGACATCAGCGTCACTACGGGTGGCAGGCAGATCGAGCTTATTCCCCTTCAGCTTGACATCAAGGAGGAGAGCCCTGAGCCCGCCGTTGGCGACCCGGCGCCGCCCAGCCGCCAGCCCACCCTGGCCGACGTGACCGACATCGCGGAGATCGACTCGTCCATCCCCTTCCGCCCCAACATGCACGACATCACGGTCGCCGACGCACTGGCCACGGGCAGGCCGCTTGTGGTGGCGTTCGCCACCCCCGCCTTCTGCGAAAGCCGCACCTGCGGCCCCGTAATGGACACCATCATGGACCCCCTCTACGACAAGTACCAGGAGCAGGCCGCCTTCATCCACATCGAGCCTTACAAGCTGGAGGAACTGCGCCACGGCGATGGCCTTTTCCATGTGGAAGCGATGGAGGAGTGGAATCTGCAGACGCAGCCGTGGCTGTTCGTAATCGATCGGAGCGGCAAAATCGCTGCCAAGTTCGAGGGCATCACGGCGCGTGACGAGGTGGAGACGGTGCTGCGACAGGCGCTGGAGCAAGGGTAATGCCGGCTAGGGCAGCC
>MGNZ01000004.1 GCA_001795235.1 Chloroflexi bacterium RBG_16_64_32
GGACTGGATGAGCAGGTCGAGCCAGATGACCCCCGCCGTGTCCTCCAGGGCGGTGCGAATGGTCTCCGCATCGGCGGGCTGCGTAACGGTCCCGCCGCCGGAGCGATGGAAGGCCGTAAGGCCGGTGGTGTCAGGCACTTCGGGGGCTATTGTAGCGCGGCCCGCGCCCGAACACGAGGGTGGCCGCCGCTGACCCTGACCCGTGCCATAGTCCAGCCATCACCGCCCGCAAACGCGCACGTCACTCAGCCGCTGCCAACGGCGAGCGGCGGTGGCGGAGGGGGTGGGATTCGAACCCACGGTCCGCCTCAGGCGGACACACGCTTTCCAGGCGTGCCCGTTCAACCGCTCCGGCACCCCTCCCTGCTATACAACCCGCGGAATTTGGGCGTTTGCGGATAGAGGCCGGGTCTCGCCCTCTTACCTCAAACCTCCACACTTTCTAGCCACTCATCGTGGCGGAGGGGGTGGGATTCGAACCCACGGTACCGACAAGTCGGCACAACGGTTTTCGAGACCGCCCCGTTCAACCACTCCGGCACCCCTCCGGCTCAAGTTTAGCAGAGCGCGGTACCGGAGTTCACAGGCTCCCTGAAATTCGTGGCGCAGCCGTGGAGCTAGCGCTTAGGCTTGGACACCGTGCGGTCGTAACGGGACCGCATCTCCTTCTCCGCCTCCCGCGCCGCCAGACGCGCCTCCTCCCAGGCCTCCTGTACCTGCTCCTGGAGACCTCGCATCGCGCGCCGCAGCCCGGCCAGAGCGTCGTGGTTCTCCCCAAACCGGTAGTCGCCGGCCGCCTCCTCGTCGTCGGTCTCCCGTTCTTGCCTCCCGGCGTCCTTCTCCGGCGCCAACAGCAACGCCGCGGCGAAGCCCGCGCCCAGACCGAGGAGCAAGCCGATCATGAATCGCATTGATGACCTCCGTTAGTCGCCGGAGCGGCGCCTGAACCGGCTGACCACCACTATGAACCGCCTGGCCCCGGCGAAGACCCCGTACGTGCGCACCACCGGCGTCACCGCATGATCCGAGATGAAGGCCACGGTGCCGCGCACGTTCTCAGTTGTTTCGCGCACATTCTCCAATGTGGGATGGACGTTCTCGCTGACAACGCTCCTGACCTTGCGAACGGTGGCGAACGTCATTCCGCCGACGACAACGGACAGGACAATGCCCACCAGAAACAGCACCGTCCCGGCGATGGTGAAGCTGATGATCGTGACGTCACGCACGTCCTGGAGGGTATCGATTCCCATGAAACGCTTCCTCCTCTGGGGATTTTGGGACGGCCCCCGCCTCAGGCGGGGACGCGGCTCATTATAGCACGCGACAGCCGCTTGCAAAGGTACATCGCGCGCCACAGTTCCGGCAACGGATCACGATGCGGAGTCGCCCAGCCGGCGGACGATCGTACCGCCGCCGATCACCCTCTCGCCATCGTAAAAAACTGCGGCCTGGCCGGGGGTGACAGCCCGCTGGGGACGCTGGAAACGAACCACTGCGGCCTCGCCGCGGACGGCAACGGCCGCGGGCACGGGATCGCTCCGGTAGCGGATGCGCGCCTCCGCCCGGAACGGCTCCCGTGGCGCCCTTCCGGACACGAACGATAGCTCGCCGGCGATGAGCCCGGACGCCATCAGCTCCTCGTTCGAGCCGACGACCACCGTACCTGCCTCAGCGTCTATGTCCAGGACGAATAGGGGCTCGCCGCCCCCTCTGGCCGGCAGGCCCCTCCGCTGGCCCACGGTATAGTTGGCGATCCCCTGGTGCCGGCCCAGTCGGTTGCCCGCCCCATCAACGATCTCGCCCGGCCGGCTGGATACACGCTTGGCCACGAACGGCCGGTAGTCGCCGGAGGGGATGAAGCAGATGTCGGCGGAATCCGGCTTGTCGGCATTGGGCAGCCCGTATCGGCGGGCGACCGCCCGGATCTCCTCCTTGGTATGCCCGCCCACGGGGAATAGGGCTCGCGCCAGCTCCCGCTGGCCCAGGCCATACAGGACGTAGGACTGGTCCTTCGTCGCGTCGGCGGCCCGCCACATCTCGTAGCCGCTGCCGTTGCGACGAACTCGAAGGTAGTGGCCGGTCGCCAGGTAGTCCGCGCCCAGGGCTATGGCGTGCTCCAGCAGGGGGCGGAACTTCACCTGATTGTTGCAGGCCAGGCACGGGTTTGGCGTGCGACCGCGGGCATACTCACCGACGAAGCGTTCGATCACGCCCGCCGCGAACTCCCGCTCGAAGTTCAGGACGTAGTGGCGGATGCCCAGCCGGTCGCAAACGGCTTGGGCGTCATCCGTGTCCTCAACGGAGCAGCAGCGCCGGTGATGGCGTGGAGCCTCGCCGTCCTCTACCGTCCACAAGCGCATCGTGACGCCTATCACCTCATACCCCTGCTCCTGAAGCAGGACGGCGGCCACGGAGGAGTCCACTCCACCGGACATAGCGACCACGACTCGAGAGTTAGGCATACCGCATACATGCTATAATACTTCTCCCGGACACAGAAAGGCGCTGTTGAGGAGGACACCTGGAAGCAGGAGCGCTGGCCCGTAAAATAATAGATCTGCTGGCGGAGAAGCAGGCGGAGGACGTATTGCTGCTGGACATCAGCAAGGTGGCGTCCTTCGCCGATTATTTTGTCATCGCCAGCGGCCAGTCGGTGCGCCAGTTGGAGGCGATGGTGGAGTCCGTGAACGAAGGACTCTCACCGGAAGGCGTGAAGCCTATGGGCCGCGAGGGCGACGCCTCTTCCGGCTGGGTGCTCCTGGACTACGGCGACGTCATCGTTCACGCGTTCGGCCGGGAGGAGCGCGGCCACTACGACCTGGAAGCCCTCTGGCACGACGCCACGCCGGTCGTGCGGGTGCAGTAGCCGCCGACGCTTATCTTCCCGCCGCTAGAAGTCGCCCTCGAACACCCACCTGTCCACGTCCCGCGGGTACGTGTGCATCTCGTCCTCGCGGAAGAATAGGGCCGTCTCCCGCTTCGCCGACTCCAGCGAGTCGGAGCCGTGAATGAGGTTCCGACCCATCTCCATTGCCAGGTCGCCGCGGATCGTGCCCGGATCGGCGGCGGCGGGATTCGTCGCGCCCATCGTGTTGCGGACGGTGTTCACGCCGTCCGTTCCCTCCAGCACAGCGGCGATGATGGGGCAGGCCGTGATATAGGAGATGAGCCCATCGTAGAACGGTTTGCCCTCGTGCTCCGCGTAGTGGCGGCGGGCCAGCGCCTCGTCCATCTGGAACAGCCGCATGGCGACGATACGCAGGCCCCGGCGCTCCAGGCGGGCCAGGATCTCGCCGGCCAGGCCGCGCTGCATGGCGTCCGGCTTGATCAGGACGAGCGTGCGTTCCACGTTGCGCCCCATTGTAGCACCGGCGCCGCTACACGCTAGCGCTTGCCGCCGATCACCGGCGGCCGCAGGTAGACGACCCGCAGCTCCGCCGGGTCCTGCCCTTCTCCGGCGGCCAGACGCAGGTGCCCCAGCTCCGCCAGGAAGGCGGCCCGCCGCACCGACGCCGCCGGCGACGCGATCACCGCCCTCGCGTTCAGGGCGTCCGCTATCGCCGCCGCGAACCCATCGTCCACCTCGCCGCAGAACAGCGTCCTGCCCCGTCCGCCCCTGGCGCCGATGACGTCCGCCGGCCAGTCCAGGCGCGGCGCCGTCACCTCCCGCCACGGCTGCGAGCGGTAAGCGGCCCAGGCAAGCTCCCCCCGACCGGCGCGGTGCACCGCCACGATCCGGCCCGAAAAGGCTGCGTGCGGGTAGGCGTCCAGCTCCAGCCGGCTGACCCCCACTACCGGCAGCTTGAGGGCGTAGGCCAGCCCCTGGGCGGTGCTCACGCCCACCCTCAGGCCGGTGTACATCCCAGGGCCGATGCAGACGAATACGGCCTTCAGGTCCTCCTTGGCGGCCCCGCCCTGCGCCACCAGCCGCTCGATGGTCGGTAAAAGCTCGACCGTATGGTTGCGGCGGCAGCGCCAGGTGACCTCGGCCTGGAGCACGCCCTCGCGCGATAGCGCCACGGAGGCGATCTCGGAGGCGGTGTCAATCGAGAGCTCCACGTCAGCCTTTGCGCGCCTGCTTCGATCGCTCGATGACGGTCAGCAGCTCGCCGCTGCGTGGGCCCTTCGCCTGTAGGGCCAGGGTCCGGCCACGCTCCCCCGTCACCTCGAATCCCACAAACAGATGGTCGGGCGGGAAGACGTGCGGCGCCCGCTCCGGCCACTCGGCCACTAGCACGCCGTCGGCGCAGTACTCGTCCACCGCCAGGTCCTCCGCCTGCTCCGGCGCCTCCAGCCGGTACAGGTCCGCGTGATACAGCTTGCACTGCCGACCCTGGTACTCGCCCATCAGTACGAACGACTTCGACGACACGCCCCCCTCGAACCCCATGCCCCGGGCGACCCCCTGCACGAACACCGTCTTGCCCGCGCCCAGGTCACCCGATAGGAGCACGGTGTCCCCCGAGCGCAGCAGGCGGCCCAGGCGGGCCCCCAGGCGGCGCGTCTCGCCGGGACCGCGGCTGACGAAGCGAACGGCCCCTTCGACCCTTCGACTTCGCTCAGGACAGGCTTCGCTCAGGACAGGCCCTTCGGCGTTGCTCCCTGGCCGGGCCCAGACGGGCCCCCGTCCGGGGGCAGGCAGGGCAGGCTCGCTCACGCCCGCAGGTGGTCCCAACCGGCCCCTGCCAGCGCTATCTCCTTGCCCGAACCGTCCACGAGCCGGGGCCGCTGCTCCGGATGCTCGTCCATCTCGCCGATAACGGTCACCCGTACCTGAGCGGAGGCCCGCAGCAGGCGCATCGTCTCCTGCTGCGCGATGAGCACGAGTTCGTAGTCCTCGCCGCCGCTGCAGGCCAGGGACAGCGCCTCGTCGGGGAAGGCGGCGCGCAACTCCTGGCTCAGCGGCACCGCGTCGGCCCGCACGACCGCTCCCAGCCCGCACAGGTCGCAGATGTGGCCCAGGTCCTGGAGCAGACCGTCTGACACGTCGATGGCGCAGGGCACGCCAAGGCGTACCGACTGGCGCCCGGCCGCCAGCGGCGGCCTCGGGCGCAGGT
>MGNZ01000005.1:0-3249 GCA_001795235.1 Chloroflexi bacterium RBG_16_64_32
GCCGCTTCTTTGTCTTCTGCTGGGATCCCGTCTTCGAGGTTGCCAAGTAGCACATCGACCTGAGGGATGATCTGCGGGATCTTCGCACGCACCCTCTCATTCTGCGGGGGAAAGAAGTGGATCATACGAGAGGGCCGCGCGGGAAGCTCGCTCGGCGGTGTCGGCGCACCGACCGCCAGTGGACCGAGGAACGCCCTGGGGTTTCGCATGTCGAATAGCTCCTTTGAACTAGGTCGCGGTCACCGCGTGACGCGCTTCTCCGTCAGCATCTGATTGTCCGCCATGTCGGCGGAGCCATGCGATCCATCTCGTGACCGGGGCCGGTTCCCACGACGCCGAGTACCGGGAGGGCCATCCGTAAGGATAAACGCTGCTTCTACTCTTCCGCCATCTAGTCGAGAGTCCCTGCCAAGGATGGTCACCACGAAGCGCCTCGATCTTGCCTGCGCCGCATGGCTTCAATGGGCGCGGGCCTCCCGTCCCGCCGCCGTCACGCTCACCATCGCCGAGCGACTGCCCAACCGCCACCGTGGCGCCTGCGCTACTGAGCTGCAGCCTGTCCATCGGGGCTGCGGGCGGATTATAGCCGCCGCTCGGATATAGGGTCAAGCAATGGCATCGCCGCCATCGCCGCCCTCTCATCTATAAGTCAACTTGCAGTTTAGCGCAAGCTAGGATTAAACTAAGGCGCGCGGCCCAGATCAGGGGCTGAACACGCCCGCTGAGCTCCACATTCAAGACTGGATCAGATGGACAAAGAACAGCGCAGCATTAGAATCATGCGCTCCCTCCTGTTCGTCCCCAGCATCGTGGAGCGCTTCGTCCAGCGGGCACCGAAGGCGGGAGCCGACGTCATCTGCCTGGACCTTGAAGACTCCATCCCGCCTGCCGAAAAGGCCAGGGCGCGGGCCATGGCGGCGGAAGCGATCGACACGATGCCCCGCACCGGGTACGCCGCGTTCGTCCGCGTCAACGCCGTCCATACTGGGCTCCTGGAGGACGACCTTATCTCGGTGGTCAGGCCCGGTCTGGACGCGATCGTGCTGTCCAAGACCGAATCCGCTGAAGCGGTCGAGCGTGCGGACCACTACATCACCATTCTCGAGCGGCAGGCCGGAATGGAGACGGGAGCCATCGGCATAGTCCCCTTGATCGAGTCCGCCGTTGGGATCCTGAACTGCCGCGAAATATGCGCCGCATCGCCCCGGCTGGTGGGCGCGTCCCTGGGCGCCGAGGACTTAGCGGCGGACATGGGCATGATCCGCAGCAAGGCCGCCAGGGAATTGGACTGGCCGAGGGCCCAGCTCTCCACCGCCGCCGCAGCCGCCGGCGTCGTGGCCATCGACACCCCCGAACCGGACTACGCGGACAGCGAGCATCTGGAGCGGGATGCCAGCCTCGCCCGCAGCCTCGGATTTCGCGGCAAGTACTGCATCCATCCAGACCAGGTCGACGTGGTCAACCGCGTCTTTTCCCCCAGCGAGCAGGAGATATCCGAAGCGAGGGAGATCGTCCGTTTGCTGGATGAGGAGGGGATCGCCAAGGGCCGCGCCGCCATCCCCATTAACGGTAAGATGATAGACACCCCGGCATACTGCCAGGCCAAGCGCCTTCTCCGATGGGCGGAGGCGGCCGGAGTTAGCGCGAAGGAGTAGCGAATGCCCACCCCCTCTCTAGCCACTCTCACCGAAGAGCAGCAGCTCATCGTCTCCGAGGTGCGCCGCTTCGTGGACAAAGAGGTGATCCCGGTAGCCACCGAACTGGAGCACCGGGACGAGTACCCTGTCGACCTCATAGAGCAGCTCAAGGTGCTGGGAATGTTCGGCGCTACGATTCCGGAGGAGTACGGCGGCCTCAATCTCCCCTTCTCCACCTACGCCGCCATCGTGGAGGAGCTCTCCCGCGGCTGGATGAGCCTGGGCGGTATCCTCAACACCCACACAATGGTCTCGTGGATGATAAAGACCTACTGCAGCGAGGACGTGAAATCCCGCCTCCTGCCCGCCATGGCCGCCGGCGAGAAGCGGGCCGGCCTGTGCATGACCGAGGCCAACGCCGGCTCCGACCTTCAGGCAATTACCATGACCGCCGTCCGCGACGGGGACGACTACCTCCTCAACGGCACCAAGATGTTCGTCACCAACGGCGTGCACGGCAAGATATTCGCCGTCCTCACCAAGACTGACACCACAGCCAAGCCCCCGTACAAGGGGATGAGCACCTTCATCGTGGAGAAGGAGACCACCCCCGGGATGACCGTGGGGCGGGAGATCGAGAAGCTGGGCTACAAGGGCGTCGAGACCACGGAGCTGTTCTTCGAGGACGCACGGGTGCCCGCCGGCAACCTCGTGGGCGAACAGGAGGGCCAGGGCTGGCTCCACATCATGTCCACGATAGAGATCGGACGCGTGAACGTGGCCTCCCGCGCGGTGGGCGTGGCTACGGCCGCATTCGAAGACGCCATCCGGTACGCCAAACAGCGGCACACCTTCGGGCAACCCATCGCCAACCACCAGTCGATCCAGAACATGCTGGCGGACATGGCGACGAAGATCGAGGCGGCGCGGCTCCTGACGCGGGCCGCCGCCGCCAAGAAGGACGCCGGCGAGCGCGTCGACCTTTGGGGCGGCATGGCCAAGCTGTTCGCCACGGAGGTGGCCCAGGAGGTGACTCTGATGGCCATGCGCATCCACGGCGGCTACGGCTACACGAAAGAGATGCGGGTGGAGCGGTTCTACCGCGACGCCCCGTTCATGCTCGTCGGCGAAGGCACCAACGAGATTCAAAAGCTCGTCATCGCGCGGAACCTGCTCAAGATGTACGGAGACTAGACATGGCATGTAGCGACAGAGCTTATGGTCATTAAGGAAATGCTGACCTCGCCAGAAGGACAGGCTTTAGCCTGTCGCCGTCGGGCTGAAGCCCGACCTTCGGGAACACACTTGTGCGATTATTTGGTCAATGACCATCAGCTCTGCCTGGCCAGCGGTGGAGCCCCGACAGGTCGGGGCAGCTACGGCTGCTAATGTGGCGCCGGCGGACGAGGCATGATCGGAGACCCCGGAGTAACACTGGCTAGAGGGAGCCATTCTATGGCGGACAAACAGGACCTGGAGCGCATCGCTCGGGAGAAGGAGCGATGGGAGAAGACCACCCTCAAGAAGGCGCTGGAGCACTCCGGCGAGCGCCCCGATACGGACTTCGCCACCAGTTCGACGCAGACCCAACCACTGTATACGCCGCTTGACA
>MGNZ01000005.1:3277-5964 GCA_001795235.1 Chloroflexi bacterium RBG_16_64_32
GCTTCAGCCCTGCCTGACCGCCGAAGCAGGCCTAAAGGCCTGCAGCTACGCTTGAGAAGGCCCGGCTAGAGGGAGCCAATCTATGGCGGACAAACAGGACCTGGAGCGCATCGCTCGGGAGAAGGAGCGATGGGAGAAGACCACCCTCAAGAAGGCGCTGGACCGCAGCGGCGAGCGCTCCGATACGGACTTCGCCACCAGTTCGACGCAGACCCAACCCCTGTACACGCCGCTTGACATCGCGGACACAGACTACGCCCGTGACATAGGGTTTCCCGGCGAATATCCGTACACCCGCGGCGTGCAACCCACAATGTACCGCGGCCGGCTGTGGTCCATCCGCCAGTACGCCGGGTACGGCACCGCGAAGGAGACGAACGAGCGCTTCAAGTTCCTGCTGTCGCAGGGCCAGCCCGGACTCTCCGTCGCCTTCGATCTGCCGACCCAGCTTGGATACGACTCCGACGATCCGATGTCACAGGGCGAGGCCGGCAAGGTGGGCGTCGCCATCGACACGCTCCACGACATGGAGACGCTGTTCGACGGCATCCCCCTGGACCGGGTCAGCACCTCAATGACCATCAACGCCCCCGCCGCCATCCTCGTCGCCATGTACGCGGTGGTGGGCGAGAAGCAAGGCGTGCCCAACGACAAGATCCAGGGCACCGTCCAGAACGACGTGCTCAAGGAGTACGTGGCCCGCGGCACCTACATCTACCCGCCGCGGCCCTCTCTGCGCCTTGCCGCCGACCTGATCGCCTACTGCGCCAGGGAGTTGCCAAAGTTCAACAGCATCAGCATCAGCGGTTACCACATCCGGGACGCCGGCTCAACCGCCGTCCAGGAGATGGCGTTCACCTTCGCCAACGCTATCGCCTACATCGACGCCGCTCTCGACCGCGGCGTCGAGATCGACAGCTTCGCGCCCCGGATCTCCTGGATCTTCAACACCCAGAACAACTTCCTTGAGGAGGCCGCCAAGTACCGCGCCCTTCGCCGCATGTGGGCCAAGATCATGCGCGAGCGTTACGGGGCCAAGGACCCGCGTTCCTGGATGTTCCGCACCCACGTCCAGACCGGCGGCGCCACCCTCACCGCCCAGCAGCCAGAGCTGAATATCGTGCGCGCCGCCCTTCAGGGACTGGCCACCGTCCTGGGCGGCGTTCAGTCTCTGGCCCTGGCATGCTACGACGAGGCGCTGGCCCTGCCCACGGAGGAATCCCAGCGAATCGCCGTGCGCACCCAGCAGATCATCGCCTATGAGAGCGGCGTCACGGACGCGGCGGACCCCCTGGCCGGCTCCTACTACGTAGAGTCACTGACGAATGAGCTAGAGAAGGGAGCGTGGGAGTACCTCAACCGCATCGAGGACATGGGTGGCGCCGTCGCCGCTGTCGAGTCCGGCTACATCCAGCGGGAGATCCAGGAGGCGTCATGGGCCTACCAGCGCGCGGTGGACGAGGGCAAGAAGATCATCGTCGGCGTCAACCGGTTCCAGGTGGAGGAAGAGGAGCAACAGATGCTCTTCAAGGTCAACCCGGAGGCGGAGCAGGCCCAGATCAAGAAGCTCGAAGCCTTCAAGCGGCAGCGCGATAACGGCGCGATCCGGGCCGCCCTGAAGCGGCTGGGTGAGGGCTGCCGCTCGGACGAGCGCCCGTCTGGGCACGATGGCGAGAACCTCATGCAACCCATCGTAGAGTCGGTTAAGGTGTACGCGACCCTGGGGGAGATTTGCGGCGTCATGCGCGACGCGTTTGGAGACTACAGCCCCCCCACTGCGGTATAGTAGGGTGCACTAGGTCGGGCGGGCCCGTCTATTGCGACATTTCTGACCCGCACCCTAGCCCGTCGCCTGCCTGCCCGTAGACGGGGCTGTGGCGTGAAATGGGATCGATGCCGCCCCGACCGATCGGGGCGGCAAAACAATAGGAAAAATCGGTAGCCGCAGACCTTCGGGTCCGCCTCATTCATGCAGGGCTAAAGCCCCGCAGCTACAACGGAATAGCAGGCCACCAGAGGGGAGGTCCTATCCATGTCATGCCTGAACGACAAGGTCGCCATCGTCACCGGCAGCTCTCGCGGGCTCGGCCGCGCCTTCGTCCGCGAGCTGGCCGACCACGGCTGCAAGGTCGTGATCAACTACTTCCAGAGCAAGGAGGCCGGTGAGCAGCTACTGGCCGAGCTGAAGGACAAAGGCCAGGAGGCGATCTGCGTGCAGGCGGGTGTGGCCCACCCGGACGACGTCCAGAACCTGATCGACGTCACCGTCAAGGAGTTCGGCGGTATCGATATCCTGATCAACAACGCCGGCGTGAAACGGGACCGCACCATCCGGCGCATGAGTGTGGAGGAGTGGCGTGAGGTGCTGGCCACAGACCTGGACAGCGTGTTCTACTGCACGTACGCGGCGCTGCCTCACATGATCGAGCGCGGCGGAGGGCGCATCGTCAACACGTCCTCGATCGTGGGCCAGATGGGGAACCTGGGCCAGTCCAACTACGCTGCCGCCAAGGCCGGCATCGTCGGTTTCACCAAGTCGGCGGCGCAGGAGTTCGCGCGCTACAACATCACCGTCAACGCCCTCTGCCCCGGCTTCATCGAAACCGAGATGGTAACGAGCCTGACGGACGAAGTAAGACAGGCGTTGTTAGCCAAGATTCCTCTCGGACGCTTCGGCACGCCGGAAG
>MGNZ01000005.1:6046-6325 GCA_001795235.1 Chloroflexi bacterium RBG_16_64_32
GTACCTGCACTAGCCGCCCCCTCACCCAGCCTTACGCCTGAGGCGCACACGGTGCCCGCAGCCGCCCAGCAGCGCCGGTCCGACGAGAAACCAGCTCCGCGGCCGCAGATGCCCCTGGGCCGCCTGCTCCTCCTGACGATCGTTACGTCGGCGCTGGCTTTCGCCCTCCAGGCACTGCTGGCCGTCGCCGGCGCGCCGGCGGCTGAGGCCATCACGCTTCTCGTCATCCCGATCGTTGCCGCCGCCGTGATCTTCTTCGGCCTGCAACCGTACCCCATG
>MGNZ01000005.1:6332-9978 GCA_001795235.1 Chloroflexi bacterium RBG_16_64_32
GCGTGCGGATGGCCGTGATGGTAGCGGTGGCGGTCTTCCTCTTGGGGCAAGCCCTCTGATGCCCGCCCCGCCCAGGCGCACAATCGCGGCGGGGCGGGCCAACGCGGACGGCCGCCCAGTTCTGCGGCCATTGACGTATAAATATTTATGAATTTATTTCTTAAGCACGGTCAGTATGTTGCCTCAACCTATTGACAAGTTATCCAGCGGATGGTTCAATTGTCAAAACGTCGCAATAGTTGTTCTCTTCGCTGACCTGCGAGGGGTTTCGACAACGCTACGTCGCACTCCGAACAAGTAGCCCCGCGTAGTTTCTAAACGAGGGAGGTCGAGAGATGTTCAGAGTCGCTATTGCGCTGGTGGTGGCGCTTTCGGTGATGGCCATGGCGGGTACGAGCTTGGCGGGGAGTGTCCACTTGAAGGGCGGGAAGAACGCCACGCCTTCATTCACGGACAATGGCCTGACGCTCACCGCGTCCGGGGAACTCGCGGGACTAGGCAACGGGGACGTTCTGGTGACCGTGACGGCCACTGCGAACCCTCAAGCCACCTGCACGAACCCAGGCGGCCAGAGCAAGGTTCCCGGACAGAATCCGGCACCCGTTGACGTGACGGGCAGCGTCGCGATTCCGGCGAGCGAGATCAAGAACGGCAACACGCCGTTCAGCGTCACAACCCTGGCACCCGCGTCGCCGATTCCGGGAGCCCCGGATTGCCCCAATTCAAGTTGGAGCGAGACTATCACCGATATGGCGTTCACAAGCGCCACGATTACCGTAGAGCAGCCTGCAGGCAACGTCGTCCTTACCATCAGCTGCACCTTCAGCTCCCCTACCTCGGATGGCTCGGTAGCTAAGGGCAGCGTTAGCTGCTAACACGACGGCGCAGAGCATCCATAACCGGCTGATCTTCTCGCTGGGGCGACCCGACGTGCTGCCGGTGGACGATCTGGGCGTTCGCCGCGGCTTCCAGCAGGCGTACGGCCTGCCGGACAAGCCCTCGCCGGAGGAGATGCGGCGCATCGCGGAGCCCTGGCGGCCCTACCGCAGCGTGGGCACGTGGTACATGTGGCGCAGCCTCGGCGTGACGCTGCCGGAAGAGGGACGTTAGGCTGCGACCTAGCGCCCTCCACCTGTCACCCTGAGCGTAGCGAAGGGTCTTTCATCACGAGATGGATTTGCCTTGGCGGTCTGAAAGATTCTTCGCTGCGCTCAGAATGACAAAGCAGCCTCGGCGTGGCGCTGCCGGAAGAGGGACGTTAGACGAGAGGGACCTCGTCCCATGCTGTGGCACGCGGGACGCCCTCGTCAGCATCCGTCCCCGCACGGGGCTCGTCGGCCCTTGGTTCCGCTTCCCTGGCTAGTATCAGCCAGACGCCAAGCGTGACATTGGTCCCGTAGTCGCCCACCGCGCTGACTAGACGCCATCCCTCCCTAGCCCGTCGATTGCACAGCTCGTCCACCATCTCAGCGAACTCATCCTGCTGCAAACGAGCGGGGCTACGCGCCACGTAGACTACGTCGTATTCCATATCAGTCATCTAAATACCTCCAGGCCGAAATAGAGGAACCCCCGGCATGGATGAGCGTCGGGTGCAGCGTCAACGAGCCACGTCGAGGGGCTACTATGGTGGGAGCCGCATTGCTCCCGCTCGGATGGTAAACGCCTGTGAGGCACGCTAGGTTAGCAGCCGCGCCAGCACCGTGAGAACGCCCCGTTGACAGCCGCGCAGCCCAGGCGCACAATCGCGGCGGCGGGCAGTGAGGTCGCGTCGAGACGTGGAGAAGCCGCCTGCGTCGGCGAAGGCTAACTGAGAGAAGTGGACCTGAAAAACCGGCTGTATTGAATGGAGCGACAATCATGGTCAAGCGAGTGTCGAGCAAGAACCGGCGGAAGGGCCGCGTGCGCCCGGGCAACATCAAACGGCGGGTCAACGAGGACAAGAAGGCAACCGCCCAGATGCAGACCGTCCTAGGGCGATCGAACGCCACACCTGCGGCTCCGGGTGGAGGAAGCGCGGAACCTGGCTAGTCGTGAGCCCGAGTGCCAGATGGCGACCCAAGACAACCGATCAAGCTGGAGTCAAGTATTCCATTCGGCGTGGAAGTTGCGCGAGTAGGCCAATTGTCCCTATCCAGCGGCTGCCGTCAACGCACGCGCAGCCTCGGCGTGGCGCTGCCGGAGGAGGGACGTTAGACGACGGCGACCTCGTCCACCAGGGCGCCCCAGCTCCTCTCCAGCACGGCGAAGTTCGGCACGTCGGCTAGCGTGGCCCGCCACTCGGGGGAGGCCAGGGCGGATTCGAGCGCCTCGCGGCTATCGAACCAGAGCTCGGCGACGCCGCCGAACTGCAGATCGCCCTCCAGGGCCGCGGTCGCATGATCCTGGACGTACTTCTTGAGCCCGGGCAGCTTGCAGGCTATAGGGCCGTGCGCCTCGCGCCAGTAGCGAAGGGCCTCCTCTCGGCCCATATCGTCGCGCAACTGCAGGACAAACACTAGCTTCTGCATGCTTGCCTGCCTCCTTTCCGGTGCGGATCTGTCCGGTTATCACGGCAGAGCCTAGCATCACCAGGCCGGGGACGCCAAGCCGCTACCACAAAGCGAACGGGGCCGCCCTGGTGGGCGACCCCTTCGATATGCCGGCTGGCCACGCCTACCGCCCGGACCACCTCACCTTCCAGACCGCGAAGATACCGGCCGTACCGCCGGCGAGCACCACGGCGAGAGCGACGATCACCAGACCGGCCAGGGTCATCCCGCCCGCGCCGTCCCCTGAAGCGATCTCTTCGACGGTGTCGCCGGAGGGCTGCGAGGGCTGGTCCGGCGGTTCGGCGCTTCGTGACCGCAGAGGGGCCATACAGTATCATGGACAGACACCGGAAGGAGGACACTATGAACGAAGTCGTCATCGTGGGCGCCGCCCGCACCCCCGTCGGCACCTTCGGCGGTGCCTTCGCTGAGGTCCCTGCCCCCAAGCTGGGCGCCGTCGCCATCGCCGAGGCGCTCAACCGGGCCGGCGTGAAACCGGACCAGGTTGACGAGGTGCTGATGGGTAACGTGCTCTCCGCCGGGCTCGGCATGAACCCGGCGCGCCAGGCCTCCCTGGCGGCGGGCATTCCGGAAGGCACCCCCGCCACCAGCGTCAACAAGGTGTGCGGGTCCGGCCTCAAGACCGTAGCCCTGGCCGCCGGCGCCATCATGCTGGGCGACGCCGAGATCGTCGTCGCGGGCGGCATGGAGGGGATGTCCAGCACCCCGTACCTGCTCTCCAAGGCCCGTTACGGATATCGTTTGGGCCACGGCGAGCTCACCGACCACATGATCCGAGACGGCCTCTGGTGTGTCCTCACCGATTGCCACATGGGAAACACCGCAGAGAACGTGGCCCTGGAGCGGGAGATCTCCCGCGCCGACCAGGACGCCTTCGCCGCCGAGAGCCAGCGGCGGGCGGGGCGCGCCTGGGAGACGGGCGTCTTCGCGGAGGAGGTGGCCCCGATGGAGGTGGCCCAACGCAAGTCGACCGTCATCGTCGACAAGGACGAGCACCTACGGCCGGACACCACCGAGGAGAAGCTGGGGGCGCTAAGGCCCGCCTTCGCCCCCGACGGCACGGTCACCGCCGGCAACGCCTCCGGCATCAACGA
>MGNZ01000005.1:10044-10394 GCA_001795235.1 Chloroflexi bacterium RBG_16_64_32
ACTGGCTTCCATCCGCGCCTACGCCTCCGCCGGCGTGGCCCCGAGGGTCATGGGGTTGGGCCCCATCCCGGCCACCCGCAAGGTGCTGGCCAGAGCCGGCTTATCCCTGGACGAGATCGACCTTATCGAGGCCAACGAGGCGTTCGCCGCCCAGTCTCTGGCAGTGGGCCGGGAGCTGGGCTGGGACTGGGAGCGGGTCAACGTCAACGGCGGGGCGATCGCCCTGGGCCACCCCATCGGCGCCAGCGGCACCCGTATCCTGGTTACGCTGCTCTACGAGATGAAGCGGCGCCAGGCCAAGCGAGGGCTGGCCACGCTCTGCATCGGCGGCGGCCAGGGCATCGCCATGG
>MGNZ01000005.1:10464-10640 GCA_001795235.1 Chloroflexi bacterium RBG_16_64_32
GGTCATTGACCAAATGATGACACAAGCGTTTTCCCGAAGGTCGGGCTTTAGCCCGACGGCGACAAGCTAAAGCCTGTCCTTCTGGTGAGGTCAGCATTTCCCTAATGATCATAAGGGCGGGGCCTAGCTTAGGGTCAGATCGAAGCCGCGGACCTGCCTACCGGCAGGCAGGCTGA
>MGNZ01000005.1:10650-14494 GCA_001795235.1 Chloroflexi bacterium RBG_16_64_32
CTGAGCCCGGCGTCATCGCCGCCACTGCCACCGACGGCTCCATCCACCTCGCCGTCGAGGTGCACCAACTCCTCGAACCCGTGGACAACCAGCCCTGGCTCGCCCACCGCGACGAACTCCAGGGGGAGATCGCGATGGACCTGCCGGGGGCGTACGCCCTCTGGCTGCCGCCCGGCGCCGACCTCCCCTCCGGAGCCGACGAGACAGCGGACCTCGTAAAGCTGGTCCGCGAAATCGCCTTGACGCTGGAGCCGGGACAGCGCTCCTACGTGCCCCTTCCGATCGCGATCTACCTCAAGAAGCAGGGCCAGGACGGTGGCTTGGTGTCTGTTGTCGGCGGGCTGAACGCATACTGGGCCCGCTTGACCGAGCGGGTCAAGGGCACGTATGACCTGGACAGCAGCCGCCTCCACCGCCTGCCGGAATCCGAGGAGCATCTGAGGGAGCTATCCGACCGCATAATCGAGGAGGCCGCCGGCATCGAGGCGGTAGGCCAGTGGGTGGAGATAGATACGATCGACGCCTGGACGATTCATCGCCTCGACGGTGACAGCGGCGTGACGATCATCGGACGTCCACCCCAGGAGGTGCGGGACGTCAGCCTGACCGTCCGGCGCAACTTTCGCCGCCTGCTGGCCGGGGCGGGACCGCGGCTGCGCGGCCGCCAGGCGGATGTCAGAGCCCTGGTTGTCGTCGGCCACTACGGGCGCATGGAGCAAGAAGGAGTCTCCACCGCCATGCGCGGCTTCGACCCGACCCTGTACTCCGGCCTCGATTTCGTTTGCCTGGCCGCGGACGGGCTAATCAAGGCGTTGATGGAGGCGCCGTCCCGCGCCCTGCCATGGGCCTGACGGGCCCATGGGCGGCAGGAACGTGTAGCGGCCACCCCTCCTGAGGCGGGCAGGCTTCAGGTCGCCATATTGAGGATGGAGGCCCGAAGGTCGCCCCTAGACCCTGTCGTCCTCTTCCGCCAAAGGCGGACCAGCCAATCGCGCATAGGCGCCCTGGAAGAAGATCAGAGGCTCCCGGTCGTTCAATCGGCCGCAGTCCACGACTTCGCCAACGAATATCGTGTGGTCGCCGCCCGGAAATCGTTCCACTACACGGCAGTCGACGTAAGCGACGCTTCCGTCGATGATCGGTGCGCCCGTAGCGCCGGTGTTGTAGGGTACACCGTCCAATCGGTGAGCGCCTGCCGGGTCCTTCACCGCGAAGTGGACCGAGAGCGCCTCTTGGTCCCAACCAAGAATGCTGAGGGCGAAAACGCCGCTCTTGTCGATGATGTCGTGGCTGTCGGCCGACCTGGCGATACAGACGAGCACCAGAGGTGGCTCCAGCGACACGGACGTTAGCGCGTTGGCCGTCATGCCGTGCAGCTCCCCGCCCAGGCGGCTCGTAACGACGGTGACGCCGGTGGCGAACCGGCCCATCACTCCGCGGAGCTCGTCCTTGCCGTGCGGCATGGCTACCCCACTCGCGCCCGCTGTTCGGGCGCCTGCTGCCACTCGACACACCGCCGTACCGCTTCCCGCATCGGTGTCTCAGCACGCCAGCCCAGCTCGCGCTCCGCCTTGGTCGCGTCTTCCAAGTAGTGTCGCCCGATCAACGTCACACCGAAGCGCGTCAGGGAAGGCCGTGACCGCCGCCCGCCAAGCACGCTGGCCGCCTCCATCGCCAACGCGAAGCCGTAGATAATCGGGATAGGCATCGCGCGCTTGGGCAGGGCCAGCCCGCTCTCCTCCGCCACGGAGGCGAAAAGATCGCGCTGGGTCACCTTCTCAGGGGAGACAACGTTGTAGGCCTCGCCGGCGGCATTGTCATCTGAAGCGGCCAAAAGGCAGGCGTCGGCGACATCGCCCGCATAGACGTAGGGCAGCCGGTTCCGGCCGCTGCCCAGGTACATCGCGCTCTTGCTCCGCAGGAAGGCGATCACGCCCGGCACGGTCGCGCGGTCCCGCTCGCCCAGCACCACTCCCGGCCGCAGCGCCGCCACCGCGAGCCGCCCTTCACCATGATACCGCCAGGCCAGGCGCTCGGCCGCCAGCTTGGAGCGACGGTAGTAGTCCCACCATGCGAACCGCGTCTCCAGGGGCGAATCTTCCGCCATCCGCTTGCCCAGGTATCGGTGGGCGTAGACGGCGTCCGAGCTGACGTGCAGGAATCGGGGAACGCCGGCGCGAGCGGCAGCCTCCAGGACGTTCCGCGTCCCTTCGATGGTGACGCTCTGGAACTCTTGCCAGCGCCCCCAGTCACCCACCATGGCAGCCGCGTGAAAGACCGTCTCGATTCCCTCGACAGCGGGCGCGAGTGAGGTCGGGTCGGTGATATCGCCTCGGACCAGCTCCACGCCCCGCTTCTCGACGTACGAGACGTCGCTGCCGGGTCGCACAAGCGCCCGCACCGCGTGGCCCTGCTCGACGAGCCGGTCCGCGATGTGGCTTCCGATAAAGCCGCTAGCGCCTGTGACCAGCGCCCTAATCGCTCCCCTCCTTCGACAAGCTCCGGACGCCTCCTCTAGCGCCGCACATGCCCCTGCGATAGGCTACTTGGTAGCGAGTATACACGCAGCCGGAGGCTGATGCGCCTCCGGCGTAGAGCGAAATGGGGACTATGGGCCGCTACTCACTTTCCGTGGGCGTCGGCGCCGCGGCGGACAGCGCGCGACTGGCGCGGCTGGCAGAGGACGCGGGCTTCGACACCCTGTGGGCGGCGGAGATGTCCCACGAGCCGTTCTTGCCTCTGGCCGCCGCCGCCACTTCCACCTCGCGCATAGGGCTGGGCACCTCCATCGCCTTAGCGTTCGTTCGCAGCCCCTGGGTGACGGCCCTCTCCGCCCTGGACATGGACATGCTCTCCCAGGGTCGCTTCGTCCTGGGTCTGGGCACCGGCCTCAAGCGGCTGAACGAGCGCTGGCACGGCGTCGCTTATGGCAAGCCCACGCCCCACATCAAGGAGTGCGTCCAGGTCATTCGCTTGATCACCGAGAACGCCCACCTGGGGCAGCCGATGCGATTCTCCGGCCAGTACTACGACCTTGATATTCAGGGGTGGCAACGCCCCTACCACCCGCAGAGGGAGCGCATCCCCATCTTTCTGGCCGGTGTGCGCGAGGGGATGATCCGCACCGCGGCGGAGGTCGCCGACGGCCTCCTGGGCCACGCCATCTACTCCCTGCCCTGGATCCGGCAGACGGTGCTGCCCGCGGTAGCTCGCGGCCTGGCTCAGGCGGGCCGCGAGCGAGAGCAGTTTCACCTCTGCCTATCGGTGTGCTGCGCCATCGGCAAAGACCGGGCGGCCGCCCAGAGGGCCGCGGCGGCGACCATCGCCTTCTACGCCACGGTCAAGACCTACGAACCGCTCTTCGCTTCATTCCCCGGCGAGTACAGGCGCATTCAGGAAGCGGATCTCAGGGGCGACACCGCGGCCATGGTGGACGCCGTCTCCGACCAGATGATCGAGGCCTTTACCGTGGTGGGAGCGCCGGATGAGGCGAGGCGCAAGCTGGAGGCGTACGCGGAGCTGGCGGACTCCATCTGCCTGACGCCTCCGGACCAGCTCATCGACCCGGCGGAGACGGAGGCCTACCGGCAGGCGCTGCTGGCTACCTTCGGTACCTAATGGCGGCGGCGCCTGCGAACCACGGGAGACGAACGGGGGCGCGTACTACGGGATGCCGGCGTCTCCATCTGTTCACCTGATTGGGACGTACGTTATCATAGCCATGGGCCTCAACAGTGACGGGCGCGCATCAGTATGACCATCAAATCGGGAGCCAGGGCGCCGGACTTCTCCCTCAAGGGCATTGACGGCGAGACGTACTCGCTCTCGGACGCCCTGGCCCGCG
>MGNZ01000005.1:14510-16988 GCA_001795235.1 Chloroflexi bacterium RBG_16_64_32
AAGACCACCTGCGGCACCTGCGACCTGGCCTTCCCCTACATCAACCGCCTCACGGAGAGCTACCCGGCCGGCGGCTGGAGCCTTTTAGCAGTAGCTCAGGACCCGCAGGCGGACGCCCGCAGCTACGCTTCCGCCCTCGAAATCACTTACCCCGTCCTGCCCGACGTTAACGGCTACCAGGTATCAAAGTCATACGACCCGCCGGCCACACCCACACTGTTCCTCATCGACGGTAGCGGTGACGCCGTCCAGATGTCGGCCGGTTTCAGCAAGGCGGACCTGAACTCGATCTCGGCTGCGCTGGCCGAGCGTCTGGGCGCCGAGCCCGTCGTAATTGCCGCCGCGGGTGACGGCAATCCGGATTTCAAGCCGGGGTGAGGACCGCGCCATCTACGGGCCTAGCATGGCCCGCACAACCCCCTTGCTGACGCTTGACCGCCGTGCTACCATGGCCGGTAATGAACGGTGCCTTCTATGACACGGACGGCTGGCGCCTGCCGGTTGATCGCGTCGTAGACGATGTTAAAGTCCTGCGCGTCGGCTCTTTCGGGCAACAGCTCCGAGCTCGATGACCAGACCTTAACCGAGGAACAAGAAAGGAGGTCATCGAGTGGCCTACGAAGACCGTAATCTTACCTGTGTGGAGTGCAACTCTGAGTTCGTGTTCAGCGCGGACGACCAGGAGTTTCACGCCCAACGGGGCTATCAAGACCCCAAGCGTTGCCCTTCCTGCCGTCAGGCTAGGCGCGGCGGCGGCGGAGGCGGTGGCTACGGCGGCGGCGGCGGTGGTGGCTACGGCGGCGGCTCCCGCCAGATGTACGACGCGACCTGCGCCAGCTGCGGCTCAGCGTGCCAGGTCCCCTTCCTGCCCCGGCAGGACCGGCCCGTCTACTGCAGCGATTGCTTCTCCAAGGAGAAGTCTTCAAGCCCCCGCTGGTAGCACAGCCCTAGCTCCGTTTCGCTTTCATAAGGGAGGCCATCATCCTCACTGTGACCGATAGGGCCACGCGCTACCTGTGCGAAAGCCTGTCCCACAAGAAAGAGGGAGCCGCTGAAGCCCTTCGAATCGTGCACGCCGAGCACGGCTACGAGCTCACCCTCGACGACGCCAAGGACGGCGACCACATATTCGAGGAAGATGGCACGAAATACCTCCTCGTCGACCCTCAGGTGAGCGAGGCCCTGTCCGACGCCCTGGTGGACATCGCAGAGTCGCCACAGGGCAAGCGTCTGACCCTTACCGGCGGTGAGGCGCCCAACCCCAGCGAACCCGAGCCAGCCAAAACCGAACCGGCCGAACCTGAACCGGAGCCCAAGACCAAGCCCTAGCCCCAGCACACGCCCGCTCGCTATCATAGGCCTGCCATGCCCAGAGGCAAGCAGGCCGCCGCGCCACTAGCGGACGTCACCGTCCTCGACCTGACCTGGGTCCTGGCCGGGCCGTACGCCTCCATGATCCTGCGCGACCTGGGAGCGGAGGTGATCAAGGTGGAGCGACCGCCATTCGGCGACGTGGCCCGCACCACTGGGCCGTACATCAACAGCGAGAGCACCTACTTCTTCTCCATCAACCGCGGTAAGAAGAGCATATGCCTGGACCTGAAGCAGCCTGCAGGCAGAGACCTCTTCCTCCGCCTTGTCGAGAAGGCGGACGTGGTCATGGAGAACTTCACGCCCGGGACGATGGAGGCCCTGGGACTGGGATTCGACGCCCTCTCCGCTCGAAACTCTCGCCTCATCTACGCCGCCACTTCCGGCTTCGGACAAACCGGACCGGAGCGGTTGCGCCCGGCCCTCGACATCGTGGTCCAGGGCATGGGCGGCATCATGAGCATAACCGGCGAACCCGGCGGACCACCGGTGCGCCCCGGCATCTCCCTCGGCGACATCGCCGCCGGAATGTACACCGCTATCGGAATTCTCGCCGCCCTCCACGAACGGCAGAACAGCGGACGAGGACAGATGCTTGACATAAGCATGCTCGACTGCCAGATCGCCATCCAGGAGAACGCGTTCGCCCGCTACTTCGCCACCGGCGAAACGCCCACGCCGATCGGCACACGCCATCCTCTCGCGACGCCTTTCCAGGCGTTCCCAACGAAGGACGGCTGGATCGTCCTCGCTCTCTCGTGGGGCGTGCCGAACCAGTGGGAGCTACTCTGCGCCACCATCGGCCGCACCGACCTCATCGACGACCCACGCTTCGACACGCCCGCGCTCCGCACCGAGCACCACGCAGAGTTAGAGCCGATGCTCAACGAGGCGCTGCGCCGGCGCACCAGCGAGGAGTGGCTGCGCGATTTCGACGCCATCGGCCTGCCCTGCGGCCCGCTCAATGACATCCCCCAGGCCGCCGTGCACCCCCAGGTCAAGGCACGCGACATGCTGGAGGAGGTGGAGCATCCGTCCGGCTTCAGCCTAAAGGTCGCCAACTCGCCCCTACGGCTGAGTCGCACGCCCGCGGCCATTCAGGGCCCG
>MGNZ01000006.1:0-2312 GCA_001795235.1 Chloroflexi bacterium RBG_16_64_32
GGCCGCGGGAAGACTACCCGCTTGATAGGCGGCATGTGTAAGCCGGGCAACCGGTTCAGCTGAGCCGTACTAATGGCCGAGGGCTTGACCACCAATCCATTACCCCCACAATATGTATATCATCGGTACTCTCTATTCGTCCCCGTCGCGGGGTGGAGCAGCGGCAGCTCGCCGGGCTCATAACCCGGAGGTCGTGGGTTCGAGTCCCACCCCCGCTACCAACGAAAATATGGCTGCAAGGCTGGAGGTCTGAGGCCGGTAACTTTCCTTGGAGCTCCAGCTTTCAGCCTCTTATCCAGGGAACCCTGCGCTCCTGGTGGCTAGAGCGAGGTGGAACCACCCGTTCCCATCCCGAACACGGAAGTGAAACGCCTCAGCGCTGACGATACTGCCCGGGCAACCGGGTGTGGAAAATAGGCCGCTGCCAGGGGCTTGTTCTTTTCCCCCGTAGCATTCGCCCCGACTCCAACGAGGGCTGACCACCGCCTGCCTCCCTGTCACCCGTCCCTCCAACCGGCGTTCACCCATCGTCCACTGACCGTCCCCTGTACGCTGTGCAGCGTTCTGTCCTATAATGAAGCCGAGGTTGCTCACGTAACCTCAAACTCATCACCCGTCTGGAGGTACCTTCTTTTGACATCCGAACGCCCAGAGGGAGGGACGGCGCAGAGCGACGAGCCCATGTCCATGTCAGCCCTCCTAGACCAAGACTCCACTCCTTACGCCCAGCTCCGCCGCGGAGACATCATAGAAGGGGTGGTCGTCGGAACGCATCGGGATGGCATTCTCGTCGACATCGGCGCCAAGTCCGAGGGCGTGATACCGGAAAACGAGATGCGGTGCCTCCAGCCGGATGGCCCATCCCGTATGCAGGTTGAGGACAAGGTCCTGGTGTTCGTCCTCCAGCCGGAATCGCCGGAAGGTCAGATCATCCTATCCCTGGACCGTGCCCGCGGTGAGCAGGGTTGGCGCGTCCTCCAGGAGCACTTGGACGAAAATCAGGCGTTTGAAGGCTACGTTACCGGTAGCAACAAAGGTGGCCTTCTCGTCAATGTAGAGGGCGTCAACTCCTTTGTGCCCCTCTCTCAGATCGCCAGCGGCCGGCCGGAGCGCGGCTCCCCGGAAGCCACCGAAAAATCCCTCGCTGAATGGGTTGGCCGCACACTGACCCTCAAGGTGATAGAGCTGAATCGCCGTCGCAATCGGGCCATCGTCTCAGAGCGGGCGGCTGTGCAGGAGAAGCGTGCGGTTGAGAAAGAGCGCCTCCTTCAAGAGCTCAATGAAGGCGATATCCGCACCGGTAACATCACCAGCATCCGGGACTTCGGCATCTTTGTGGATGTCGGCGGTGCGGACGGCCTGGTTCACCTGTCAGAGCTTTCGTGGGATCGCACGCCCAAGTCGCCGCAGGAGCTGTTCAACGTCGACGACGAGGTGGAAGTGTACGTGCTCAAGGTAGACCATGAGAGCAAAAAGATCGCCCTCAGCCTGAGGCGCGCTAAACCAGAGCGGTGGACGGAGATCGTCTCCGGATTCCGTGAGGGGCAGATCGTCCCGGGGCAAGTCACCAAGCTGGCGCCCTTCGGCGCCTTCGTCCGGCTGGAAGGCCCCGTCGAGGGCCTAGTCCACATCTCAGAGCTGGTCGAGCGGCGAATAAACCACCCCGAAGAGATCGTCCAGGAAGGTGACATAATCCCCGTCAAAATCGTACGTATAGAGCATGACCGGCATCGCCTAGGACTTTCCCTGCGCCAGGCCCGGAGCAAGGCTGAGGAGGACGGTTGGGGATTTAACGACAGCGGTGGTATAGAGGTGATTCCGGAGGCGGCAGCTCCGACACTTGAAGCGGAGGTGCCTGCCCGGCAGGAGGTCGGAACGGTCAAGGCCCGCGCCGTTGAAGAGGCCCCTTCTGAGGCCGCAACGGAGGGTGAGGCCGAAAGCGCTAAGGCCACTACGGCGGAAGCCGCTGTTCAAGTGGATGAGCCCCCGGCTGGGGCCATGGCCGCGGCTATGGCCGAGGCCGGCGTATTTGCTGAAGAAGAGACCGCGGAGGCCGTTGAGCCCGAAGCTACGGTGGAGCAAGAGGCTCCGGCGGACGAGCCTGTCGCCGCTGAAGAGGAAGCAGCAGAGACGGCGGAGGAAGAGGCTGAGGCTACGGCCGAGGACGAGGCTCCGGCGGACGAGCCTGTCGCCGCTGAAGAGGAAGCAGAAGAGACGGCGGAGGAAGAGGCTGAGGCCGCGGAGGACGAGCCTCCGGCGGACGAGCCTGTCGCCGCTGAAGAGGAAGCAGCAGAGACGGCGGAGGAAGAGGC
>MGNZ01000006.1:2400-15322 GCA_001795235.1 Chloroflexi bacterium RBG_16_64_32
ACGAGCCTGTCGCCGCTGAAGAGGAAGCAGCAGAGACGGCGGAGGAAGAGATCGATATCGCCAGCGAGTCCAAGCCTGAAGGTGAGTCCGCTGTAACGGAAAGCGGGCCGGATGCGTTGAACAAGGTGGAGGACGCGCCCGCCGAGGCCGAGTCGACGATTGACGAGGCCTCCGATTCCGAGGAAGGCGAGACGAGCGAGTAGGTAACGGGCGGGAGCATAGGCTATGGCGGACAGGTTCGACAAGTTCACGGAGAGGGCACGTAGAGTCCTGACGCTGGCCCAGGAAGAAGCTCTCCGCTTCAACCACAACTACATCGGCACAGAGCACCTCCTCCTCGGCCTCGTCCGCGAGGGCGAGGGCGTAGCGGCCAAGGTTCTGGCCAACCTGGGGGTGGAGCTCAACAAGGTCCGCTCCGCCGTCGAGTTCATCATCGGGCGGGGCGACCGTGCGGTCATGGGAGAGATCGGCCTCACGCCGCGGGCGAAGAAGGTCATCGAGCTAGCGGTGGACGAGGCGCGTCGCCTGGGCCACCACTACATCGGCACGGAGCACCTGCTTCTGGGCCTCGTCCGCGAGGGCGAAGGCATAGCCGCAGGAGTGTTGGAGAGCCTGGGTGTCAGCTTGGAGAAGCTCCGCGCTGAGGTCACCCGCATCCTCTCTCAGAGCATGCCTCAGGGCGCCGCTCAGGGGGGTCGCGCGTCCACACGCACACCCACCGTCGACCAACTTGGGATCGACCTCACGACAGCATCCCGCGCCGGAAAGCTGGATCCCGTCATCGGTCGCCACAAGGAGATCGAGCGCGTTATCCAGATCCTCTCTCGCCGTACGAAGAACAACCCTGTCCTGATCGGTGAGCCGGGAGTGGGCAAGACCGCCATCGTGGAGGCGCTGGCCCACCGGGTCGTCAAGGGCGATGTGCCGGAGATGCTCCAGGGCAGGCGCATCGTAACACTGGACATCGGCAGCCTGGTCGCCGGCACCAAGTACCGAGGTGAGTTCGAAGAGCGGCTGAAGAAGGTCATCGAGGAGCTGAAGAGCGCTGGCAACTGCATCTTGTTCATCGATGAGATGCACATGTTGGTGGGCGCCGGCGCCGCTGAGGGCGCCGTGGACGCCGCCAACATTCTCAAGCCCTCCCTGGCCCGAGGCGAGCTGCAGTGCGTGGGCGCCACCACCCTGGACGACTATCGAAAGCACATCGAGAAGGACGCCGCTCTTGAGCGCCGCCTACAGCCCATCCTAGTCGAGGAGCCCAGCACGGAGGAAACCATCGCCATCCTTCACGGCATTAAGTCCCGCTACGAAGAGCACCACCGCCTGATCATCAGCGATGAGGCGATAGAGGCCGCTGCCGAGCTGGCGTCCCGCTACGTCCCCGACCGCTTCCTCCCCGACAAGGCTATAGACCTGGTGGACGAGGCCGCCTCTCGGGTGCGCATCAAACGATCGTACGCGCCGCCCTCGCTGCAGGAAGCAGGCAAGGGGCTGGAGAGCCTGCGCCGGGAGAAAGAGGAGGCGATCGCCGCCCAGCAGTATGAGTTCGCCGCCCAGCTCCGCGACCGCGAGGTGAAGCTCCAGGACAAGCTGGAGGGGATGCAGGCCGGCTGGAAGACGGAGCGGGAAGAGTCCAAGCCGGTTGTCACCGAAGAGGACATCTGCGAAGTCGTCGCCATGTGGACCGGCATCCCGGTCACCCGCATCGCCTCCGAGGAGTCGCAGCGTCTGCTGCACATGGAGGACGTCCTGCACGAGAGGGTAGTAGGCCAGGACGAAGCGATACACAACATCGCCAAGGCCGTGCGCCGCGCCCGCGCCGGCCTGAAGGACGTGCGCCGTCCCATAGGCGTGTTCATGTTCCTGGGGCCCACCGGCGTGGGGAAGACGTTCCTTGCCCGCGTTCTCTCCGAGTTCATGTTCGGCAGCGAGGACTTGATGATCAAGCTGGACATGTCGGAGTTCATGGAGAAGCACAACGTCTCCAGGCTCATCGGCGCCCCGCCCGGTTACGTCGGCTACGACGACGCCGGCCAGCTCACAGACACCGTTCGCCGCAAGTCCTACTGCCTCATCCTTCTGGACGAGATAGAGAAGGCCCATCCGGACGTGTTCAACATGCTGCTCCAGATCTTCGACGATGGCCACCTCACCGACGCCAAGGGCCGTAAGGTGGACTTCCGCAACACCATCGTCATCATGACCTCAAACGTTGGCTCTGACCTCATCCGCAAGGAGACCGCGTTGGGGTTCGCCACCAAGACGGATGAGTCCAAGACGATCCAGCAGCAGCATGAAAAGATGAAGGAGAAGGTGCTCACGGCCATGAAGAACGTGTTCCGGCCGGAGTTCCTCAACCGCCTGGACGCCACGATCGTCTTCCACTCCCTGAGCAGGGAGCACATCCGCCAGATCGTGGAGAACGAGATGGTGGAGACCGAGAAGCAGCTCCGCGCCAAGGACGTGACGCTGGAGATGACCGACGCCGCCAAGGACTGGATCGGCGAAAAGGGCTTCGACCCCCTGTTTGGCGCACGCCCTCTGCGGCGCGTCATCCAGAACGAGATCGACGACCCCCTCTCCGAGGCGCTGCTGGAGGAGCGATTCCGCGCCGGCGACACCGTCCGCGTCGACATCCAGAACGACGAGATCATCCTCATCAACGTGTCGCAGCCCGCCCTGGCCTGAGCGTAGTCCGTAAGCAATCCCGGCGGGTCGCTTTCTGGCGGCCCGCTTTCTAGTTCCCTGACCCTGACCCGTTGGCGTTACGCACGCCTTCTGTCATAATGGCCGCAAGCCTATGACCACAGCCCGCAAGCCCCCCCTTCGACGAAGCTCAGGGCAGGCGCGCACGGTCTTCGCCTGCCAGGAGTGCGGCTTCGAGAACTCGAAGTGGCTGGGCCGCTGCCCTGACTGCTCCTCCTGGAACACCTTCGTGGAGAGGTTCCCGGCCCAGAGGCCGAAGGCCTCGGGCCCCGCGGCTGCTCCGCTCGAGCTCTCCCGTCTGCCCCACGATGAGGAGCCGCGCCTCGCCTTCGGCTTGCCGGAGTTCGACCGCGTGCTGGGCGGCGGCGTCGTCCCGGGCTCTCTCGTTTTGATCGGCGGCGACCCCGGCATCGGCAAATCCACGCTCCTCCTCCAGGTGGCATATCTAGCGGCTACCGGGCGTCCCGTCCTCTATCTCTCCGGCGAGGAGTCGGCCCGTCAGATCAAGCTGCGGGCCGGCCGACTGGGCGTGGCGGGCGACGGCCTGTTCGTCCTTACGGAGACGAACCTGGACGCCGCCCTCCAGGAGGCGGAATCGCTCTCGCCCGGCCTCCTCATCGTCGACTCCATCCAGACGGTCCACTCGGACGCTGCGCCCCAGGCGCCGGGCAGCATCGTCCAGCTCCGCCAGTGCACGATGGACCTGATGCGCTGGGCCAAGGGGACGGGCGTGCCCGCGTTCATCGTCGGGCATGTCACCAAGGGGGGCGATATCGCCGGGCCTCGTCTCCTGGAGCACATCGTGGACGTGGTGCTCTACCTCGAGGGTGAGCGGTTCAGCAGCTATCGCCTGCTCCGTTCCGTGAAGAACCGTTTCGGCTCGATCGACGAGGTGGGCGTGTTCGAGATGACCGGCGAGGGCATGACCGCCGTACACAACCCATCGCAAGCGTTCATTGCCGAGCGGGCCGGCCAAGACGGGCAGGGCGGAGCCGTGGGCTCGGTTATCGTCCCTACGCTGGAGGGCAGCCGGCCCCTGCTGGTGGAGGTGCAGGCGCTGACCAGCCCCACCGCCATGCCAACGCCCCGACGTACGACCAACGGCGTGGACTTCAATCGTCTGCTCCTGATTACCGCCGTCCTTACGCGACGCGTGGGCCTCTCGCTGGCCGCACAGGACGTCATCGCCTCCGTGGTGGGCGGCTTGCGCGTCCACGAGCCTGCGGCCGACCTGGGCCTGGCCCTGGCCATCGTCTCCAGCTACAGAGACAAACCCATCCCGCCGGACCTAGTCGCCCTGGGCGAGGTTGGCCTCTCCGCTGAGCTGCGCTCCGTGTCGCAGCTAGAGCGGCGGCTGCTGGAGGCAGAGCGCCTGGGCTTCCGGCGCTGCCTGCTGCCGCAGGCGGCCCTGGTTCGCTCCAAACCGCGGACGAACCTGGAGCTTCTGCCCGCCGCCACGCTGCAAGAGGCGATCAAGCTGGGGCTGGCCTGATGGAGGCGCTCCCTGAGGCCGTCAAGCATTTCGTCAGGGAGGCGCGGGTCTGCCGCATCGCCAGCGTGCGACCCGGCGGCGAGCCCCACGTCATCCCCGTCTGCCCCGTGTTCGACGGCGATTCCACCGTGTACGTCGACATTGGCGGCCGCTATACCACCGCCGAGGCGCTGCGGGACGACCCGCGCATCGCCGTCCTCATCGACGAGTACGACGACAACTGGGCCCGGCTAAAGGGCGTGCTGCTGCGCTGCCGGGCGGAGGAGGCGACCGGCGAGGAGTTGGAGCGAGCGTGGGCGATGATCCGGGAGAAGTTTCCGCAGTACAAACCCATAGGCTGGGAGCCGCGCTTGACGCTGGCCCTGAGCGTGTACGACTGGCGCCAGTGGGGGGTGACCGCGCCGCCCCGCTACGAGACGGAGTAGGGGGGCGTAGCCCTTTTGACGTATCTGCTTGGCGGCGCTATGCTTGCGAGAGGTAAGAGGGCCACGCATGAAGCAGCAGGTCCGGTTCTGCACAGCCACGGACGGCGTCTGCATCGCCTACACTACGATGGGCAAGCAAAGGTCACTAGTCTCGGTACTTGCCTCCCTGTATAGTCGAGTGTGACTCAGTGAAGACGATGCCGACACAAGGGCCACGACCAGCGATAGCCGTTCGCAACTTGCGGTGGCTGCATGGGTTCCGAGAGGTGCTGGTAGTGGCGGCGGTCTATATCACTTATTCAGCAGTGCGCTCGCTTTCCGGCGACGCCGCCGACGCAGCGGTGGCCCGAGCGGAAGACCTCGTCCGATGGCAGCAGCAGTGGAGGCTGAACTGGGAGCCGGATATCCAGGCCTGGACGCTGGATCGTCTACCGCTAATGCACATCGCTAACTTCATCTACTTCTGGCTGCACCTCCCGCTGCTCCCGATCTTCGCTCTATGGATGTTTCTGACAAACCCCCGCAGCTACAGCTTCCTCCGCAACGTCTGGGTGATTACCCAGCTAATCGGCGTGACCGCGTTCTACTTCTTGCCGGTGGCGCCGCCAAGACTGTTGCCTGACGGCTACGGCTTTGTGGACAGCATGGCACTGTACAGCCCTATTAACTACACCACGAGCGAGGCGGGCCTGCTCGTCAACAAGTACGCCGCCTTCCCCAGCCTCCATTTCGCGTGGTCGTTCATCATCGCTGTTGGCCTCTATCAGACGTTACCCTGGAGGTGGACACGGCTGCTGGCTTTGGTCGTTCCTGTGGCCAGTTTCTGGTCAATCGTGGCCACCGGCAATCACTTCATAGCCGACGCCCTGGGTGGGGCAATCGTAGTAGCCGTGGGTTTCCTTGTGGCCTTGGGCATCGACCGCTTACTGTCCTCGCGGCGCGGCCGGCAAGCCGAGGGAGACGTGCCAGCCGAGCCGCTGCGGACCGGGCGGCGGCGAGCAGGCAGCGAGAGTGACGACGAGGTGGCACCCCGCTGCCGGCAGGAGACCTGCAGGTCGAAGTGATGGACATTAACCTGTCAGGCGGGGAGCGAGGCGCCTTGCGGCCGGTCATCGCCCGTGCTCTTCGCTTGGCTCCCTCACCGAATCTGAGCCGGCGCTCCCTGCTGGAGGCGGTTCCCCTGATCGTCATCTGTCTCCTGCCGGTAGTCCTCTACCTTCCCTTCGTGCGCGCGCCCTTTGAGCGGGATGAGGGGGTGTATGCCACCATCGCTCAAGGCCTGCTCGATGGTCGGGTCCCGTACCGTGACCTTTTCGACAATAAGCCGCCGCTTGTTTACGGCTGGTACGCGTTCAGCTTCCTGCTCTTCGGAGAGAGTGTTGTAGCCCCGCGTATCGTTGCGGCGGTGCTTCTGTCCTTCACGACGCTGTCGCTGTTTAGTCAGGCGCGAATGATGTATCCGCGGGGCGTGGCTTACGCAGCGGCCGGCATGTTCGCCGTCTCTACCGGCCTGCCATGGGTCGCCCTGCACGCCAATACCGAAGCCTACATGTTGCTGCCCCTCGTGGCGTCACTGCTGGCCTTCACCATCGGCATGCGCAGAGATAGTCTGCTCTGGTTCCTGCTGGCGGGCGCGCTGGGCGGGCTCGCCATGATGACCAAGCAGGTTGCGGTCTGGAACCTGATAGCGCTGGCGGTGGTGGTGTTAGGATGGGGCTGGCGGGTCAATGGAGGCGGCTGGCGCAGCGTGACCCCAGCCTTGTGCTTGGTCACGGGGGCCGCCGCCGCGACAGCCCTGGTCGCTCTGCCCTTTGTGGCCGCCGGGGCCGTTGATGATCTTGTGTACGCCAACGTTTCCTACAATTGGCTGTACGTCGGCGCCCTCTCCTTCGGTCAGCGTTTGTTCCAGATGGGCGCCTTCTTTCTGCTGTTTTTCGGGGTTGCAGCACCGCTGGTGGCGGGCGCCCTTGCTGGCCTGCTGCTGGCTTGGCGCAGAAGGAGCAGGGTTACGCACTACCTCCTCGTCCTCTGGGCCCTTGCCTCGGTTGCTGGCGTCGCCTCGGGCGGCCAGTTTTTCCCTCACTACTTCATGCAGCTCCTTCCAGCGATGGCCGTGCTCACGGCCGTGGTGATCTATGACCGCTGGCGCAGGCAGGGCATGCGTCTAATTGGCAGGCCCACACTTGTCGCGACGGCCCTCCTCATTGCCATCTCGCTTACGACGAACGCAATCCTCTACTTTACGCCTGAGGAGGCCGAACAACGCGTCTACGAGCCCATCTTCCACCAGGAGCAGTGGGAGAGCGCCAGCCGCTCTCTGGGCGCTTACATCGCCCAGCGCACCAGCCCGGAAGACACCATCTTCAACTACGGCAGAGAGGCCCAGATCTACTTCTACGCCGACCGCGGTCCCGCCGTCCCCTACTTCTACGATTGGGCTCTCTGGTACGACAAGAGCGCCCTATCGCAGACCATGGGGGCGCTGCGCCAGGAGAAACCGGTCTACATTATCGACTCCCTGCTGCCGCCGATCTTCAAGGACTACCCGCAGTACCACCCGCCGGCCTTCATGGCCCTCCTCTCGGAGGACTACGACTACGTCGGCAGGGTCTACTTCGCCGACGTCTACCGGCTGAAGGAACGTTCCTAAACAGCATCCGGGACGGATACGGAGGCGCGCCTAGAACTCGATCTGGCGGTGGCGCAGGAGCACACTCTGAAGCAGCCCCATCGCCGCGAACAGCATGATCAGCGAGCTGCCTCCCTGGCTGACCAAGGGCAGAGGGATGCCCGTGACCGGCAACAGCCGTATGTTCACCGCGATGTTGATGAACACCTGGAACAGGATCATGATCGCGATCCCCGTTGCCAGCAGCCGGCCGAACTGGTCCCGGGCCAGGCTTGCCACCCGGATCGCCCGGAACAGCAGCGCCGAGAACAAGGCCAGCAGCACCAGCGCCCCGATGAGCCCCAGCTCCTCCCCCAGCACGCTGAAGATGTAGTCCGTCGTCGGCGTCTGCAGGAAATCAAGCTGTGTCTGGCTGCCCTCGGTCAGCCCCTTGCCGAAGATGCCGCCGGAGCCGACGCTGATCTCCGCCTGGAGGATGTTGAAGCCACCGCCGAGCGGGTCCGAGTTGGGGTTGAAGAACAGCGCGATACGCTCCCGCTGGTAATCGCCGAGCACCGCCAGAGTGACGAACGGTATCGCCGCCAGAAGGAACCCTCCGAGCAGAAGGACGTGTCGCGGCCGCGCTCCCGCCACCAGCACCATCCCCACCCAGGTGGCGCCGAAGATGATGGCCGTCCCCATGTCCGGCTCAGCCATGACCAACACTGCCGGCAGCAGGGCCAGCGCCAACGACGTCAAGAAAACCCGCACGCGGGTGATCTGGTGCTGCTGGTCGGCGAGGTAGCGGGCTAGAGCGACGATGGTGAGGAGCTTGGCCACCTCAGAGGCCTGTACCTGTGTGCCGGCGATGGTGATCCAGCGCCGCGAGCCGAAGGCGCTCTCGCCCATGACGAGCACCGCCACGAGGATCAGGATCGCCAGCACGTACAGCGCCGGCGCCATCTGCCGGAATACCCGGTAGTCCATCCAGGCCACAATCCCCATTGCCGCCAGGCCGAACAGGGCGAATAGCGCTTGCTTGGCGACCGGGTGGCTGAGCCCAACGATGCCTTCCGGGTAGGCCGTCAGCGAGGCGCTGTAGATGAGCAGGGCTCCGTATGCCACCAGCGCCCCCGTTAGCAGCAGCAGCGCGTAGTCGAAGTGGCGGACGGCGCGGAACGCCACTACTCGGTCTCCTCCGGCTTCTGCGCCAGTTGCGGGCCGTGGAAGTAGTAGTCCAGTATCTGCGCGCCCACGGGTGCGGCATCGCTGCCTCCCCCGCCGCGCTGCAAGAACACCACAACCGCAACCTCCGGATCGTCGTAGGGCGCGAATCCGACGTACCAGCCGTGGGTATCGTAGGAGCCGTCAACATGCTGCGGCCCGAACTCCGCTGTTCCTGTCTTGCCCGCCACCTCGACCCCCGGCACGGCTCCACCCTTGGCCACACCATCAGCTACCGATTGGCGCATCGCCTCTTTTACGATGTCTAGGTAGCCTTGGTCGACCGGCACCGTACGCCGCACGCTCTTCTCAAACCGCTGGAGCACATTGCCGTGGCTGTCCTGGATCTCCCGCAGCAGGTGCGGCGTCAGCACGGTGCCGCCGTTACCGATCGCGGAAACGGCGGCGATAAGCTGGAGCGGCGTCGCTGACAGGTAGCCCTGACCGATGCCGAAGTTATAGGTGTCGCCTATCGTCCAGGGCTGGTCGATCGTTTCCTCTTTCCACTGAGCATCCGGCACCACGCCGGCCGACTCCCCCGGTAGGTCCACGCCCGTCGGCTCGCCGAAGCCGAAGGCGCGAGCGTACTGGGCCACTCGCGCCTCGCCGAGGCCGACGAACCCCTCGTCGGCCTTGCCGCCGGCCAGGTAGTAGAAGTACACGTCGGAAGACTTGGCGATCCCACCGTAGAAATCCAGTGCGCCCAAGGCCGCCCAATCATCGTATTTGTACACAACGTTGGGGTCGTACTCGTTCTGCACCGTGATGTAGCCGCGACTGACGATGGTCGTGCCGGTAGAGGCGATCCCCTCCTGCAGGGCCGCCGCGCCGACTATAGTCTTGAACGTGCTACCCGGCGCGTATCTCTCGGCGATTGCATGGTTCAGCAGGGGCTTGCCGGGGCCCTCCACCAGGGCGGCCAACTCCTCGTCGCTGAGGGGGCCCGAGAACACGTTGTTATCGAACCCCGGCAGCGACACCATCGCCAGCAGCTCTCCCGTGCGAATGTCCATCACTACCGCGGCGGCGTTGTCGCCGTCAGTGGTGAACTCTTCGAGCGTCTCCTTCACCTTCCTCTGGAGGTCTAGGTCGATGGTGAGAACCGGGTTGGACCCGTCCAGCGCCCTCCGCTCCGAGATCACTCTGAGCTCGCGCCCCAGGGCGTCGACCTCGATGAGCTTCTTGCCCGGCCTCCCGCGGAGGACGGACTCATAGGTGAGCTCAATGCCCGTCTTACCGATGTAGTCCTGCAGCAGGTAGCCCTGGTCCCGCAATTCCTCGTACTCATCTTGGGAGATGGACCCCACGTATCCCAGCACGTGCGCGAGGAGGGGGCCCTCGAGGTACCGCCGGGTCGGCTCCACCTGAAGCTCCAGGCCCGGCGTGACCGGCTCCAGCTCCCGCAGCATCAGCGCCGTATCGCCATCGATGTCCGCCTTGATCGTTACCGGCTCGAAGCGGCCGTTCTTTTCGATCCCGGCCGCCACCTTCGTCTCAATCTCGTCGGTAGTCACGCCGGTCAGTCTCTCCAGCTGCCGGTACACTCCCACTTCGCCTCTATCCGGCAGGTGTCCCGGAACGACGGCCGCCGAGAACCGGGCGGCGTTTGTCACCAGCGGCCGCCCTTCGCGATCAAGGATGAGCCCGCGCGCCGGCGGCATCTGCACCTCTCGCAGAGCGTTTATCTCGGACTGGCGCGCGTAATCATCGCCCTTGACCACCTGCAGCCGCACGAGCTGGACGATGAGGATGCCAAACAGGAGGATAACCAGCGCCCGCAGCAGGGCGAAGACCGGGTGGCCGCGGCCCGGCGGCCCTTGCCTGGCACGCTGTCGCTCCCGCTCCCGACCTTTCGGCTCCAGGTAGGGGTCCATACAGGTCTACAATCGCACTGCCGAACCGACGCCGAAGCTCACGGCCTTGGGACGCGGGCTCATCCAGCGCATCGGTGGGTATACGATGGCGGCGAACAGAGCGTTCACCAGCATCGAGGGCACTGCCACCCGCAGCAGAGCCGTTCCCCACGGCACGCCATCGCCGATCGCGGTCAGCACCGCCATGCTGACCAAGGCGTAGGCCAGGCTCGCGGACGCCACTACGGCCAGGGCCGGCAGGAATTCGCTCTCCACTGGACGGAGTTCGCGGGCCACGGCCAAGAGCACGATCGGCGACAACGCCAGCACAGAGGTGCCCACAGGGTCGCTGGTCGTCAGGTCGCGCAGGACGCCTGCTATCGGCACGACAACCATGGCCTCGCCCTGGCCGCGGACCACGGCCCAGCAGGCGGTGAAGATGAGCACGAGATCGGGGGTCACCCCCAGCACTTTCACGCTGGGCATCGCGGAGGCGGCCAGCATGGCGCACGAAAGCGCGCCGGCGAACGCGACGAGGTACTTCACGGGCCGGCCAGCCTCGCCGGGAGAAAGCTGGTGATCACGAGGACCGTATCCAGGGTCGAGAGGTCCGCCGCCGGCTCCAGAGTAGCCTTTCTGAACACTGCCTGCGGCTTCTCCTCCACTGACTTAGCGCTGCCCAAGAGTAGCGCCCGTGGGTAATTGCCGCCCAGGCCGGAGGTTGTCACGAGGTCTCCCTCCCCTATCTTGGCATCGGCGGGGAGCATCTCGAGCGTCAGGTCCCCTCGCAGACCACCCGTAGCCACGCCGCGAGCCAGGGAGCCTCCCTCTTCGCCCTCCGAGAGGACTACGACGTTCACAGCGCTGTTGGGATCCGTGATCAGCCGCAGCCAGGCGAAATCTTCGTACACCCGAGAGACCGTCCCCACCAGGCCGCCGCCCTTCGACAGCACGACCATCCCCTCGTCGAGACCGTCCTCGGCGCCGCGGTCTATCGCCAGAGCGCGCTTGAGGCCCGACGGATCCTGGGCGATGATGTCCGCCACCACAAATTGGTCCTCGGGCCGGCCCTGCTTGACGCCAAGGGCCTCCTCCAGCTCTTGCGCCCGTCGCTGGGCGTCCTCGCCAGTGGCTATCTCCGTCTGCAGCAGCTCGATCTCTTCGCGCAGCCGTTCATTTTCACGCTCCAGGTCACGGTTAAAGGCTCCCTTGAAAAAGTCGGATATGGAGTCGGCGAGCTCTCGCAGCCCGTTCTCAACGGGCGCAGCGATGGTGAGGGACGTGTTCTGCAACGGATCCAGTGTTCGGTTCTGGGAGAGGGTGATGCTGAGCAGGCTAATGCTCACAACCGCCAGCGTCCACCAGAGCAGTCGCATCGTTCAATGGCCTCCCCGCACCCCGCCTACCGGCGACAGTGGCGCTGTGCGCAGGCGTCTAGCGCGGAGCCCTACGGGTATTAAGCCTCGCCTGCACCTTCTGCAGGACTGCTGCCTCTTCAAGCACCTCGCCGGCTCCCCGGACAACGCACGTCAGCGGGTCCTCCCCCACGTATACGGGGAACCGGGTCTCCTGGGCCAGGCGGCGGTCCAGCCCCCTAAGAAGGGCGCCGCCACCGGCCAGCACGATGCCGCGACTCATGATGTCCGCCACCAGCTCCGGCGGCGTGATCTCAATCGTCTGGCGCACGGCATCGACGATGGCGTTCACCGTCCCCAACAGGGCGTCGCGGACCTCCACGCTACTCACCTCGACGGCTTTTGGAAGGCCCGTGGCCAGGTCGCGACCCTTGAGCTCAACCGTAACCTCGTGCTCCAGCGGGTAGGCGGAACCGGCGTCGATCTTGACTTCCTCCGCCGTCCGTTCGCCGATGAGCATATTGTGCACTTGCCGAGCGTAAGCCACGATCTCCTGGTCCATCTCGTCGCCGGCTATGCGGTTCGAGGTGGAGACGACGATGCCTCCCATCGAGATTACCGCCACCTCTGTCGTGCCGCCTCCGACGTCGACGATCATGGAGCCTCCCGGCTCCATGACGGGCAGGCCTGCCCCGATGGCGGCCGCCATCGGCTCCTCCACCAGGTAGGCGGCGCGCGCGCCGGCGTTGATGGCGGCGTCGTGCACGGCCCGCTTCTCCACCTCCGTCACGCCGGAGGGAATACCAATCGCAACCCGGGGCCTCGGCAGCCCGAAATCGAAACGGTCGTGCACGGACCGGATGAAGTAGTGCAGCATTTTCTCGGTGACGGCGAAATCGGAGATGACGCCGTCCCGCAGGGGCCGCACCGCCACTATGTCGGCCGGTGTGCGCCCCACCATACGCTTGGCCTCCGCGCCGATGGCCAGGATCTTCCTGTTCACACGGTCGATTGCGACCACCGAGGGTTCGTCAATGACTATGCCGCGGCCCTTGACCATCACCAAGGTGTTCGCTGTACCCAGGTCTATGGCCACATCGTGGGAGAACAAGCCCAGCAGGGCGTTGAGCGGATTGAAGGGCAACCTTTCCTCCCGGTCCTGAGGCAGAGACCTAGCGCATTATACCGTCTGCCGCAAATAGCCGCAAAAGACTGTACTCGTTCACTACATATGAGACAGCGCCACTGCAGGGGCCGCC
>MGNZ01000006.1:15390-17195 GCA_001795235.1 Chloroflexi bacterium RBG_16_64_32
GGAGAGGGGCCGGGGGAGAAGGCCTTAGAGCTTGCTCTTTCGCCAGCCCGCCGCGACGGCCTCCGCCTCCGTGCAGAACCAGCGTTCTCCCTTCGCCTCATCGACCACCGTCTGGTCATAGTACTCGCCGCCCGGCACATGGTAAATCTTCTCACCAGTATTCTGGCTAATGTTCCCTTTGATCACCCGCTCCCCCGCACCGGAGTAGTCGCACAGGCCGTCCGCCGCCGACGGCGGCGCCGGCGTGGCGCAGTCGCTCCACATGCCCCGGCCGGACTCACGCGCCTGCCGCTGGAGGGCGGTGAACAGATCCGCATACTCCACGTCGGGTGGGTACGTGCTGGCCGTGGCGTATCCTTCCTCCACCAGTCTGGCGTTGACCATCTCCCCATCTACCCACACGTAGCGGAGCAGCCTGCCGTAGCGGTCCGCCTCCGACACGTCCTTCTCTAGCCCCACTGCCTCTCCTTCGACGAGCTCACGGTTGCGCTCGCTCGCTTCCCGCCCGAAGCACTCCACGGGCCGCCGCGGGTCCACCGTCTCCGGCGTGTCGATGCCGATGTAGCGCACCCGGAACTCCCGGCCGGCGATGAGCACGTCGATGGTGTCGCCGTCGACCACGCGTGTGACGGCGGCCTCCTGGACTCCCGCAGCGGTCGGGCTGCCGGCCGCCGATTCGGCAGGCGTGGGGCTGCCCGCGAGCCGCTCGGCTCCGCCGACCGTCGCGCTGGGCGTCACTGCTGCGGTGGTCACGACAGGCGCTGCCGGCGTTGACGGGGACGGCGAGGGCGTTGTGGCACTGGGCTCCGCGCAAGCGACAGCCAGGGCAAGAAGGGCGCAGAGGACTGCGGCGCCGCGCACAGGGGTTACTTCGCAGGTTCGAGAAGCCGCAGCAGCTCCTCCTCGTTCATTATCCGCGTGCCGTATTGCCGAGCCTTCTGCAGCTTGGACCCTGGGTCTTCGCCCGCCACCAGGCACGTGGTCTTCATCGTCACGCTGCTTCCGATGCTCGCGCCCATCGCCTTTAGCCTCTCTTCTGCCCCGCCGCGCGTCATGGAGCCGAGCGTACCCGTGATGACGAATGTCTGGCCTGTCAGTGAGCCCTCGGCGGTACCAGCGGGTCGCTGCTCCATGTTTACGCCCGCCCGCTTCAGCTTCCCAATCATCTTGCGCTGGCGCTTTCCACCGAAATAGGAGTGCACGCTCTCCGCGATCTTGGGCCCGATGGCCGCGACAGCCTCCAGCTCCTCACGGCTGGCGGCCCCTACTGCATCCAGGCTTCCGAACTCGCTGGCAAGGGTCTCCGCTATCTCAGAGCCGACGTGACGTACCCCCAGAGCGAACAGGAGCCGCGAGAGAGGCCGCTGCTTGCTTGCCTCGATCGCGTCCACCAGGTTCTCGGCGCTCTTCTCCCCCATGCGCTCCAGAGCCACCAACTGCTCCTTGCTCAAGCGATATATGTCGGCCGGGTCCGCCACCAACCCCTTGTCTACGAGCACGTAGGCCCACTGTTCGCCCAACCCCTCGATATCCATCGCCGCGCGCCCGGCAAAATGCGTGAGCGAGCGGAACGCCTGGGCCGGGCAAGCCGGGTTCACGCAATAGCTCATCGCCTCCCCTTCGCGCCGCTCCACCTCGCCACCGCAGGCGGGGCAACGATGGGGCATGACGAACTCGCGCTCCTGACCGCTGCGCTTGCTGGTCACCGGCCCGACGACCTGGGGGATCACATCTCCCGCCCGCTGCACGATCACGGTGTCGCCGATGCGGAGGTCCTTGCGGCGCACATCGTCCTCGTTGTGCAA
>MGNZ01000006.1:17207-18273 GCA_001795235.1 Chloroflexi bacterium RBG_16_64_32
GCAAAGTCGCGTGCTGGACGACGACGCCGCCCACTTGCACCGGCTCCAGCACCGCGAACGGGTTGAGGCTGCCGGTGCGACCGACGTTGATATCGATATCCAGCAGTTTCGTCGTGGCCTGGATGGGCGGGAACTTGTAGGCCACCGCCCAGCGCGGCTCGCGACCGACGAACCCCAGCCGCTCGTGGATCGCCAGCCGGTCGATCTTGGCCACCATGCCGTCGATCTCGTACTCCAGTTCGTGCCGCTTCTCCACCCACTCCTCGTAGTGCCGCTGTATCTCGTCCAGCGTATGGTAGCGGGCGATGTTGGGGTTGACGCGGAAGCCCAGGTCGCCCAGCCAGCGGAGCGTCTCCCAGTGTGTTTCGGGCCTTGATCCGCCATCCGCCCAGCCGAGCTGGTAGACCCAGATGTCCAGCCGCCTGGAAGCGGTCACCCGAGGGTCGAGCTGGCGTACGGCGCCGGCGGCGGCGTTGCGCGGATTGGCGAACAGCGGCTCGCCCTTGTCGGCGCGCAGGTTGTTCAGCCGCTCGAAGGCCGCCTTCGACATGTACACCTCGCCCCGCACCTCAAAGCGCGAGGGCAATTTGCCGTCTCGGACGTGCATTGGGATACTGCGAATGGTGCGCAGGTTCTCGGTGATGTTCTCGCCGCGCAGGCCGTCGCCGCGCGTGGCCCCCTGCACAAAGCGCCCCCTCTCGTACACCAACGCCACCGCCAGGCCGTCAATCTTGGGCTCCACCACCATGTCGAAGCCCTCGACCTCCGCCAGCCCGATGGCCCGCCGGTGCCACGCCTCCAGTTCGCCGAAGTCGAAGGCGTTGGCCAGCGACAGCAGCGGCTCGCGGTGCTCCACCACTCCGAACGCCTCCACCGGCTGGCCCGACACCCGCTGAGTCGGTGAGTCCGGAGTGACCAGCTCCGGGTAGTGCGCCTCTATTGCCCGCAGCCGGCGCATCAGCTCGTCATACTCGGCGTCGCTGACTTCAGGGGCGTTCTTGACGTAATACAGATAGTCGTGGTAGCTGACCTTGGAGCGCATCTCCTCCGCCGTGAGGCGCGCCGC
>MGNZ01000006.1:18342-22756 GCA_001795235.1 Chloroflexi bacterium RBG_16_64_32
CCTGAACAAGCGGTCGTGGCCGCTCGTGGTTCGATTGGCTCACCACGAGCGGAATCTGAAATCGCTCGTCCTGAGCCCGTCGAAGGGCGAGCAGAGATGTTCTTCAGCACCCTGCTAGGGTATTACGGCAGCGTGCGTTTGGAAAAGGGGCCGACTGCCCAGGCGTAACAGGGAGTTAACGTTGTCGCGCATGGACGTCTGAGTCAGGCGGTTATCATGGAAGCGCCATGGAGCCGCAGCCGCCGCTCTCGCCCACCGTCGCTGTACGCCCGGCAGAAGCCGCCGATCTGCCGGCCATCGCTGCTATCTACAACGACTTCGTTGTGAACGCTACGGCTACGTTCGACACGAAGCCATGGACAAGGAAGGCGCAAAGCCGGTGGCTTGGCGAACACGGCCATCCTTATGCCGTTCTGGTGGCCGTTCACCGCGATGAGGTTGTAGGCTGGGCTTCGCTGTCACCCTTCCATACGAAGCCTGCCTACCGGTTTACGGCGGAGGACTCCGTGTACGTGCGAGCCGGTCTTGAAGGGGACGGTATCGGCGCTCAGCTCCTCGCCCGCTTGCTGGAGGTGGCGGCGGAAAATGGCTTTCGGACCGTCATCGCCCGTATCGCCGGCGAGAACCCCGCCAGCGTGCGGCTGCACCGTCGCTTCGGTTTCCGGCGGGTGGGCGTGGAGCGCGAGGTGGGCTACAAGCTCGCCCGCTGGCTGGACGTCCTGGTCATGCAGAAGATGCTGGCCGGCTAGCAGGCGGAGTCTGCTACAATACGCCCGGTGAAGCTCGTAATCGTCGACTACGGGGCCGGCAACCTCCGCAGCGTAGCGCGCGCCGTCGCCCACGCCGGGGGCCAGCCGCTGATCACCTCCAGCGGCCGCGACGTCGAGCGGGCGGACGCCCTCATCGTTCCGGGCGTAGGCGCAGCCGCCGACACGATGGCTAACCTGAAGCGCCACAACATGGTGGCGCCCATCCGTGAGTACATCGCCAGCGGACGAGCCTTCCTCGGTGTGTGCATGGGCCAGCAGGCGCTGTTCGACGTCAGTGAGGAGGGCGGCGAACACCCCTGCCTGGGCGTCCTCGCGGGCCGGGTGGTGCGCCTGCCGGACGGCCTCAAGGTGCCCCACATGGGCTGGAACCGGGTGCGCATCGTGCAGCCACACCCTATCTTCGAGAACATCCCGGACGGCTCGTACTTCTATTTCGTGCACTCGTACTACCCCCGGCCCGATGACGCCGCGATCGTCATCGGGGAGACGGAGTACGGCGTGACGTTCGCCTCCGTGGTCGGCCGCGACAACGTGGTGGCCACGCAGTTCCACCCGGAGAAGAGCGGCGCCACCGGCCTGCGCATGTACGAGAACTTCCTCCGGCTGGCAGCCGGCGCCACGATCCGATGGCGCCGCAGGCGCGGAGGGGACAGCGAGAGGTGAACATACTTCGCAGGTGGTGGATTTGGCCTATTATCATCGTCGTCGGCCTTGTCGTGCTGTTCACGCTGCTGCCGGCCGACGAACCGGAACTATTCGCAACGCCGAGAGACTTCGTCGAGGACGCGAGGGCTGGGCGCGTCCAAGAGATCGAGGTGAACGGCAAGTACGTCGACTACAAGGTCGAGGGTGTCGAACCGACCTTGGAGATGGATCTGGAGGAGGGGCAGACGGTGCGGGGGCTGCTGACGCAGGCTGGACTGGACGCCGAGGAGTTCCCTCCGATCGAGACGAGGGGTGACAGGTGGTGGATCCGCGGGCCGTTCATGATCGTCACGTTCCTACCGATCATTCTGATAGTCGCGGTGCTGTTTGCGCTCCTGCGCTGGCTCTGGCGGAAGGGGTCGGCGGCCCAGGCCTGAGCCAAGTACGATAGCGCCATGGAGATCATCCCCGCCATAGACATACGCGGCGGCCGGTGTGTGCGGCTGGTCCAGGGCGACTACGACCGCGAGACCGTGTTCGCCGATGACCCGGCCGCCGCCGCCCTCCGCTGGCGCGACGCCGGAGCGACGCGGCTGCACGTGGTGGACCTGGACGGCGCACGGGAGGGCCGCGCCACAAACGCCGCTTCGGTGGAACGCATCCTGGCCGCGGTGGATACCGCTGTCGAGGTAGGCGGCGGCATCCGGGACCTGGAAACCGTGCAGCGCTACGTGAACGCCGGGGTGGAGCGGGTGGTGCTGGGCACCGCCGCGGTCAAGGATCAGGCGCTGCTGAAGGCTGCCCTCGCCAGCTTCGCCGGTCGCATAGCCGTCGGCGTCGATGCCCGCGAGGGAATCGTTGTCACGGAGGGCTGGCTCGATGCATCGGGGGTCGCCGCCCCGGACCTGGTGCGGCAGGTCGCCGAGATGGGCGTGACGCGCGTCATCTACACGGATACGGTGCGCGACGGCACTCTCACGGAACCCAACTTCGCCGCTCTCGAGGTCATCGTCTCATACATTAGGATATCTGCAACGAAACTCAAGATCATCTACGCGGGAGGGGTCTCCAGCATCGATCACCTGCGCCGCTTGGCCGGGACAGGCGTGGAGGGCGCCATCGTCGGCCGCGCCCTGTATACGGGGGATATCGACCTGAGCGAGGCGCTGGCCACCATCGAGGGTGCGGCAGGCTGGTAATGATCCCGAACTTCAGCCAGCGCTAAAACCTAGCGAGCGCTCAGCTAAACTCTGCTGTATACTATTATCGCCGACGCGGGCCCGAAAGGAGGTTTTCATCATGACCCAGACTCCTGAAGAGTTGCGGGATATCATCAAGGGAACCATCGATGGTCTCACTAGCTTCGTTGAGAGCGAGTGCATTCCTGTGGAGCAACAGTACAGGGACATCCTCAAGAACGAGGCAAGGCTGTTCGGCGACGATGGCAGACTGGTTCCTGAGATACTGGAGGCCAGGGACGAGATACGGAGGAAGTCCGCCAAGGCAGGCTACTGGACCATGTTCGCCCCTGAGTCCATCGGTGGCGACGAGCTTCCTGCGCCTGTCAGCGTCCACCTCCTCGAGGCCTTGTACCGGAAGTACGGGGCCGGCCATCTCATGATCGGCTTCTCCAACGCCTTCCTCACCACTCCCGTCATCAGCAGCTTTGTGGATGGCCCCTCCCACATGTACGCCCAAGTCAACGAGACGGTCCTCACCGAGATTGTGCCCTTCCTCATGGCCGGCGAGAAGACCACCTGCTTCGGCGCCACCGAGCCCGATGCCGGCTCCGACCTATGGAACATGAAGTGCAAGGCCCGCAAGGTTGGCGACGAGTGGGTGATCAACGGCACCAAGCAGTGGATCACCAACTCCCCCTACGCTGACTATGCCGTCATCTTCGCAGTGACCAACGACGAGAAGTACGCTAAGCGCAACATGTTCGACAGTGGCGTCACCTGCTTCATCGTCGACACCAAGCAGCCCGGCGTGGACACCGATACCATCTTCCCGGTCATGGGCCACGTCTCCAGCGATTGCGGAAACGTCGTCTTCGAGGACGCGAAGGTGAAAGAGGAATACATCCTGGGGAACCTGGACCAGGGCTTGCTCAGCGCCATGGCCGGTATCTCTGAGGGGCGTTTGGCCATCGCCAGCTCTATGGTGGGCCTGGCGGAATGGGCCCTTGACATGTCCCTCCAGTACGCCAAGGAGAGACACACGTTTGGTCGCCCTCTCGCTGACCGTCAGGCCATCCAGTGGATGCTGGCCGACAGCGCCATCGAGATCTTCAACGCCAAGTACGCGACCTTGCGGACGGCAGAGCTGGTGCAAGAGTACCCATCGACGGGTAGGGTGCCCATTAAAGAGATATCAATCGCCAAGGCCTACGCCGTGGAGATGTGTCAAGCCGTGTGCGACAGGGCGATTCAGATCCACGGCGGCATGGGCCTGTCCAACGAGCTGGGCCTGGAAGAGGCCTTCCGCATCGCCCGCACCCTGCGCATCCCTGACGGCACCTCCGAGATGCAGCGACGGACCATCGCCGGGCAACTCCTGCGCGGCGACACCGTCTTCTAGCCGTTGTCGGCGGAGACCCTGGCCGCCGTAATCGCCATCGCGTTTCTGGCGGCTGCCTGCGAGTCGCTGACGGCGTTCGGCTTCGCGTTGGTAATGGTGCCGCTTCTCTCCCTGACCTGGGAGGTGAAGCCCGCCATCGTCACCAGCACGCTCCTGGGTACGCTGCTCCTGATACCGCTGCTCTACGAGGTTCGTGGCCACGTGCGCTTCGGGTGGGTGGCGCCGCTACTCATCGGGAGCTTCGCCGGGATCCCGGCCGGCGTCCTGGTGCTGGACCGGATCGACGCGTCGGCGCTGGAGATAGTCGTGGCCTGCGTGGTGATCGTGGCGGGGTTCCTCGTCTACCTATCGCCGCGGCTGTCCCTGGAGCGACCGATTGCGCCGCTCTCGCTTCTCGTGGGCGGGATGAGCGGCGTCCT
>MGNZ01000007.1 GCA_001795235.1 Chloroflexi bacterium RBG_16_64_32
TTCGATGCCTTCATGAGATCGACTAGATCGCTTGCGGGTCATTCGTTGTTAGACGCGGCCAAACTGATTCTTAAGTACACGCCCGTTGTGGATCTTGGTGAGATGATCTTCAGGCAATTACGTGAACCGGGACAAGCACCCGTGCGGCCAGAGCTGCCTTCGGCGCAGCCCGGGCTTCCCGGATTCATTCCTTCGTATCTACCGTAGAGGCAGTGCCGGGAGAGAAGAAAGAGCGCGTGTGAGGAGCGAGCGGTGATGGGTCCATGAGTGGCCGCAAACCCGAAAGAATCGACAGGATCGGATCGGGACCTGCTGCTGGCGCACCTCAGACGGGCTCGCCACTGCCTAACACTCCGAGGATAAATCGTTCGACAAGCCACCAAGCGGGCGCTGCTCTCGCGGATTGGCTTGCTAAGGCTGACAGACGGGCCATAGAGCATGCACGCGAGATGACGAATGCAGACATTTCGGATCACGCCCCTGAACATTTGCGAGTAATCGATGACCTCCTCGACGAATATCTCAGAGAGGACCTAGTGCGGAGAAGGGAGACTGATAGCGCCTCGGTTGTCTTCGGCGGGTATCTCGGGGAGGTTTTCGTACGAAACCTCGCCGCTAGATGGCAGTATCCGAGTTGGTCGCAGGCGCTAGTCATGCTCGTTTCGCGGAGCCGTTTCATAGGCGAACGCTGCTGCTACGTCACGCTGGGTGAGGAGAAGGTTCACGTCTTCCGGGCCGCCCACAAGGCAATCGAGAAGACCGGGGCCGTGTTCTCCCTCTACGAGTTCTACCAACAGTATGCCCGCAGCGTCACAATACCACCGAACCGTGCCGCCTCCAGTCCATGAACCTCCTCAGCCAATCGCAGAGCGAACTCGTGGGATCGATTGAGAGAGGGAATGGCGTATCGATGACCCGGCTGGGGGTCGATGACACGCGGGACACCGTCGGTCACATGTCCGGGGGAATGCCCGCCCCTCCGAGGGAGTTCCCTCGTTGTGTGCCTTCAGGAGCTGGGTAGGAAGACTCTTCGCGCCTCGGCCTTGAAATGATCTTCAAGGGCATTCCTGAACTCAGTGCGAACGGACGAAGAAGGCCCGTAATTCGTAGCGCTAGTCTTTCGAGCTCCTCGATTCTGGCATGGGTCGACCGGTCAAGCCGCGCCGGCTTGATGGCATCCTCGCGTCCGTAGGCGTGGAGGTGGCCGGACGTGTTCTTCGCCCTCCGTGTGTCCTGAGGAGCTCAGAGGGATAGTTCGCCAGAATTCCGGTCGTGGCCTGCGGAAAACGTGGGATACCCATCGTACATCAGGGGAGTTTGGAGCCTGAGTCCTCTGGCCCAGAGGGCCAAGTCCCGGAGCGTGTCACGGGAATGTTTGACCGCACATCTAGCGTACTCGAATGCATCTTCAACAGAAGTTCTTCCGTCCTTGTCGTCATCACGTATGCAGGCCTTTTCCGATCGGTCGGCGAAACCGTCTATGAGGAATTCTGTGAATACGGGACCAAAGAGCGGGTGAAACAGACAATCCTCCGCAATGTCTTCCGTGCAACCAGTGAGAACGATACGGTTTGCAGGGGTGTCTGATGCAAGGTCCGACCAGACGCCGCCGTCCACGATGAATCCGCCAGCGAGGCTGATGTCCAGAACAACTAGGACTGTCACCTGCGGCGCTATTCGAGAGACCGCCTCCGCGAACATGGAATCGGACAGCAAACCAGGATTTGCCGCGAGGTATTCAGGTTCCATCGTGCTTTCGTCCCGGTAACCGTGGGACGCGACGTAGATTACAGCCAAGTCGCCCGGCCTGCTCGATTCTGCCAGCCAAGATATCCCGTCCAGGACCCGCTCGCTGCTGATGTCGTCGTCCGGCCGCGGGGAATCGGTAAGGAACACCATGTGTTCGGAATCGGTCTGGAAGTGGAACCTCGAGACCAAGAGCTCCGTAAAATCCTCTGCTCCCTTGACCGCGCCGCAGAGATCTGGAGGGACCAGACACGGAACGGACGCGCCATAATCCCCGATTCCGACAACCAGCGCCCGCTTCTCCCGTGCGACGGAGACCTCAACGTCATCAAAGAAGGTGTCCGGGCCCGTGTGGCCACTTTCCAGAGTGAAGGTGTCGATTCTCGTGTACAAATCGTCGGGATTGGCCGCGGCTTGGAAGGATCCCAGGTTTTGGCCGTCGATCCATATCGTCATGAGATTGTTTGGTCTATCGAGCAGGACCTCGACCTCGTACCAAACGCCTGCGGAGATGCGGAAATCGAGAGCCGCGCCCTGAACCGAAGTGGCGCCGACGACCGTCCCTCTCGCGGCGTGGGGAGCACAGGGGCCGGAACTTGTCGTGCTACCCTCGGGTAGCGAAGCAGGCGGCCCTCGGATACCGAGGGGTCGCGACGCGAAGCACCACACCCTACGGCGGCGGGAAATGCCTCGTGCCGAAAGGCCCGAGGCAATACCGGCCTCGTCGAACCGAAAGGACCCGATCGGGTCTGAGTACGGGAACGCTTCAGTACCCCAGGGTGTAGGCCAGGGACGGCGAGTCCAAAATGACGATGACCCGGGACCCGAGTACCTAGGGGAGAGACACCCCGTTGAGCCCCATCCGAAGGGGCGACGACGCGGGGACAACGGATCAGGAGGCTACCGCTTCGAGACACGCTATCGTCTCGGGCCGACCGCCGTCGGGCATGGTGCGCCCAGGAGGTGAGCCATGGCGAGCCCAACCATCCTGTCGCCGGAGCAGATCGCCGAGTTCCGGGCGAAGCTCGAGGCGAAGGTCGCGAAGCTCGTGGCGGACGCCCAGAACAACCTGGAGTGGTTCAAGACGTCCACGGGCGCGCAGCTGACGCGGAGCGACAAAGGCACGTTGCGCGTGGCGGTCTATTCGCCCCTCACGGGGCGGGAGGTCATCACGGACATGTTCCCCATCGATGCCGTCGTCGATCGGCGCTTCCTCGAGACGGAGGTCGCGAACATCCAGCCCAAGGTCCTCGGCGCCTTCGCGGAGGACTACCTCCACGAGCAGCTCCTCGCGCAGCTCCGCCTGTAGCCGAACCCTCTTCCTCGTTATTCGGGTGGTGAACTTGCGGGACGTACTGAAATCAATGTTGCGCGAGATGGGGATAGAGGTCGAGTCAGGGACGGAGCGGATAGCACCGAGTCCACCGACAGTGGACCCGCGGAGGGCGGTTCGCCTCCGGCGGGGCATCCCGTACACGCCTCAGGTCTTCACGCCGGAGGAAGGAGGCGTGCCTCCCGGACCCTGACGTTTTTCGGGTGGTGCACGCCCGCGGGCGCGACACGCATGCACCTCGCATGTCCGCGTCCGCGCCCGAGGCCGAAGAGCCGGTCCCCCCGGTGTGACACGGCGCGCCGCCGGGAGGACGAAGGAATCATCCGGCCGGTAAGCGGACGGGTCTGCACGGCTCCCCGTCCCGCCTCGGGCAATCCCTCGGGTGGTGATCTACGCTACCAAACGGCAAGACCGTCGGCGAGTCCATCGTCGCGTACCTCGAACAGCTGCCCGTGGACGAGTTGACCGCGCGGGACGTCTGGCCCTGGGACGCGACCCAGGACGGGATCGCAGCGGCCCTCGTTGTGAGCCGCGCCCACGTCGCCCTGGAGTTGAAGCGGCTCCAGGCCAACCGGCTCGTGGAGGGCGCCCAGGCCCACGTGACCGGCTCGAAGATCCGGCGGAAGGTGTACCGGGCCGTGGACGAGGCGCGCCATGCCGTCTACGGGACGGACGGGCAGCGCATGCCCCTCGTGCGGGCCGAGGTGCGGACGATGGACGTCGTCGTGCTGCGATGCCCCAACTGCGGACGGGAATCGCGCGTGGCCCTCGAACCCTGAGGGCCTTTCTTTTCGGGTGGTGCGACGATCCGACGATGCGCCCTTTGCCATGCGGCCGGGAAGGACTTTCCCCGCTGTCCGTTCCTCGCCATGCGGTTCTGTTCCGCGGGCTGCCACGAGACCCTGCACGTGCGGTTTGCCCGCTCCTTTTCGGGTGGTGTACACGCCAATCCCCGAGTGGATGAAAGAAACGCTCGTCTCGCCGAACCAGGTCGAGACGAACCCAACGGTGCAGGAACGAGAACCGGAACCCGAGGCGGTCGAGACGGACGTCCCCGAGGACGTCCAGGACGAGATCCGCGCCCTCGCGGCCGCGGAGGCCGAGACCCTCGCCTTCGAGGAGCCGCCGGAGGAGACCTTCGACGAGGAGGAGCCCCCGGAGGACACCGACGGCGAGGAGGAGGCCTTTGAAGCGGAAGCCCAGCCCGAAGAGGCCGAGGAGCCGCTTCGGGAGCCTCCGTCGCCTCCGCGGCCGCTTCGGCGGTTCGAGGTCGCCTTCCGGGCGGAGCCGCTCAAGGCGTTCCTCGCTCAGGTCGCACACCTCGTGGACGAGGCCAAGATCGTCGCCAACCGCGACGGGTGGCACGTGCGGGCCGTCGACCCAGCGCATGTCGCCCTGATTGACGTCCACCTCACGGACGTCGTGGACGCCGTCGAACGCATGGACGGCACGCCGCGATCCCTCCAGGACGACGTCCCCTTCGGCGCGGACGTGGAGAAGCTCCTCGCCCTCGTGAAGAAGGCGAAGAGGGAGGACATCGTCCGCATCGCGGCCGACCTCCCGAACGCCTCGGACCAGGACATGCTGACCGTCGAGATGGGCGGGATGAGGCGGACGATGGCCCCTATCGACACCGCAGACCTGGCGGACCCGAGGATCCCCGCGTTGACGTTGCCCGCGAAGGTCGAGATCGCGGCCGCCGACCTGCTCGACGCGTCGAGGGCCGCGGAGGATGTGTCGGACCACGTCCGGCTGACCGCGACCCGGGACGGGCTCTCCGTCTCTGCGGAGGGCGACATGGACAAGGTGTCCATCGACTTCCGACGCGGTGAGAGTGTCGAGGTTGAGCTCCGGGGACCCGGGGATGCGTACTCGTCCCTCTTCCCCTTGGACTACCTCACGTCGTTCCTCAAGACCGTGAAGCGCGAGGCACTCGTCCTGCGTCTAGGCACGGACTACCCCGTCCGCCTGGACTGGGACGGGATGACGAAGGGCACCTATCTCTGTGCGCCGCGCATCGAGTCGCCATGAGCCCCGCGTGGGGCTCCCTTTTTCGGGTGGTGCATCGACCATGACGTTGTCAGAAGACATGAAGGCCTTGATTGCCGGCATCGCGGGCGACCGCTGGAAGGCGGACCAGCCGCCGGGCGATGCGGTCCTCGCCACGTTGTTCGCGCCCGTCGTGGGCTTCGACGACGTGAAGGACCTCCTGCGTCGCGCGGTCCGTGCGACGCGGCCCGTGCACGTCCTCCTCGAAGGTCCGCCCGCGTCAGCGAAGACCCTGTTCCTCATGGAGCTCGGCCGGCTGCCGGAGGCGCACTTCGTCGTGGGCGGCACGGCATCGAGGGCAGGATTCGCCGAGCTGCTCGTGATGTGGCGGCCGCGCTATCTCCTCGTGGACGAGGTCGAGACGATCGCCCGGTTGAAGGACTACGCCGTCCTCCTGCACCTGATGGAGAACCAGGAGGTCGTCGTGACGAAGCACGGCAAGCGGTTGCGGATACCCTTGACCACATCGGTGTTCGCGGCCGGGAACGACACACGGAAGCTGCCGCGTGCCCTCCTGAGCCGCTTCGGTGGACCGGAGTCGGTCCTCCGGCTCCGGGCCTATCGCAGGGAGGAATTCATCGAGGTCGCCACGAAGGTCCTCGTGGAGCACGAGGGCGTGGCCCGAAGCTTCGCCGAAGCCTGCGCCCACGCCGCAGCAGCGGTCGGATCCCGGGACGTCCGCTTCGGCGTCCGGTTGGCGAGGTTGGCTCGCGACGAGGCAAGCCTGGATGGAGTCATACAAGCGTTCGGGCGACGGAGCTAGCCGGCGTTCCTTTTTTCGGGTGGTGCGCACGGAGCCCGTGGTGGGACGGGCGTTAGGCATCCTGCTGAGCGTGTGCTGCACAGGGTGTTCCGCAGATGCGACGCACTCGCGGACGCGGGACCTTCGAAGGAGCCACGGGGTTCCTCCCAAAGGTCTCAAGAACGGCGAGAGCTCGATTGCGATTGCCCACTCTTGTACATCCCATGTTGGCGACCCCCGCGGGTGCATGCTGAGGGCGATTGGACCCGGGGAACCGGCGTTTGACGCCTCCACGCGCGCGCGCTCGCGCGCGCACGCGCATTATGCGCGCGCGGGAACCGGGTCCGAGGTAGGTTCTGTCCCGGTCTGAGCGAGGTCTCGGCCTCGCGCCCGCGCGCGCGAGGACCCCGTGCCGCCGCGATGAGGGGAGTCCCGCGGGGATCGGCTACCCCTTCCGCCGGCCTCTGGGGCTTGCGGCGGCCCTCAGACACCCGAAGCTCGTGCATTTTCTCGTCGTGGAAAGACCTGTCCGAGAGGACCCGAAGGGCGCCGCCGCTGTGGACTCAGTCTAAGCTGGGCGGTCCATGCCCGGTCGGGAAGGGCGGCAGCCGTAGACGGCGCTGGCTCGGCCCTCGCAGAAACGAGCTGGAACGGGGGAAAGGGGCCCGCCCCTGCGGACGGGCCTTAGGGGGACATTCCGGGAGACGGAATTCACATCGCCGGGAAAAACGGGCTGAATATCGATCTCTCTCGCATGGAGTAGGCACGAATCCGGACGGACCCATTCCTACTTGTAGCAAGGACAACTCATTCGGATCGGCGGGTCCGACACATTCATACGAAAGGCGGCTTCCGAGAGAATCAGCCCATCGAGCGGTTCCACGGGACCTTGAAGGAACGTAACAAGGCCATGCGCGGGCTGAAATCAGCCCAGTCCATGGTCCCACGGGGTATCGCCATCGATTATGATTTCTTTCGGCCCCACCTGAGCCTTGGCGGCTTGACGCCCGCCCAAGCGGCCCAGATTGCCTTGCCTTTCAACGACGGATGGGGCGATCTGATGACCTGGGCAACCATCTTTCTGACGCTTCGTCGGATGGAAAGGGGTCCTCCTCCGACATTGAGCTGATTTCAACTCTTGTTGTAGCTCGTCGAGAGATTCGATGACGCCGCGCACAGGCGCTCCCATGGAGGCATCCTACTTAGCGTCGCAGAACCGTTCTCGGGCGTCGATGAGATCCCACTGAACGACCAAGTGTAAGGTCAGCGCGCGGCATATCGGGCTTCAGAACGGAGAAAACGGATCGCATCAATACCGGAGGGAAGAGGGCGTTTTCATCATGGACACGGTCAAATGACGCCGTGCAAGGCAGGCAGGCCGCGGATCCTGGAGGATTCGGACCAATGAAGGGTGACAAGCGGGCTACCGAGTGTCACCGGAAGGTAGTGCTCCGGCTTGCGATTTCCGAAGGTGACGCAGCGATATTAGCGTCTCGTCTCTCTGGGCCTCTTCTCACGTTCCTACGGCCTGCGCTGCATGTCGCCGAGCTGCTTTCTCGTCGTTTCGACCGCGGTCTGCCACCAATGCCCGAGGCTGTTCAACGCCTCGCTCTGCTGCTCGAAGAACCGAATGTAGAGCTGCTGGTAGCTCATACCGACGTCGCTGGCGAGCTGCACCATCTCCCGCTCGACCTTGGAGTAGTAGCCACTCCAGATTTTTTGGAGACTGTCCATGTCCTTGCCCGTTCCGTTCACAACGGACATCAGGGAGCCCCCAATTTCCTTGGAGAACTTCTGCCAGAGCTCCGCGAGATCGGCGTAGTCCGCGCCCTGTCCACCGACATCTGAGACCAGCTTTTCCATGCGGGTGCTGAAGTCGAGCCAGGTCCTGGTCAACTCGTCAGCCTCCACCAATCCCTGGCCCATCGCGCCCTGCATCTGTTTCCTGATGGATGTCCCGAACTCCTGCCAGGCGCCGTAGAGATCATCGAGGCTGCGCGGCTCCTCAGGCCTGGCGAGGAAACCTTGCGCCCGCTCTTTCATCTTCCGCGTGTACTTGTCGAGGCTGTGAGTAACGGTGTCGTATCCCTGCAGGCCCCCGGTTACGGCCTTCTGCAGTCTCGGACCCATCTTGCTGGCGTAGTTCTTCCAGACGTCGTAGAACTCCCTCACGCCTTCATTCGCGCGCTCCCTGCTCAGGCGGCTGC
>MGNZ01000008.1 GCA_001795235.1 Chloroflexi bacterium RBG_16_64_32
ACCTTGACGGTCTTGAAGGGGCGGCACTACAATCGCACTGGCGGCGGGCGGTTAGCTCAGCGGGAGAGCGCTTGCTTCACACGCAAGAGGCCACTGGTTCAAATCCAGTACCGCCCACCACTTAACAGACGTCGCGCCGAAGTGGCGGAATGGCAGACGCGCTGCGTTCAGGGCGCAGTGTCCGAAAGGGCGTGTGGGTTCAAATCCCACCTTCGGCACCACGACAAACTACCTGGGGCCGCACGCTTGGCCCCAACCGTGCGCGCTCGTAGCTCAGTCCGGATAGAGCGCAGCCCTGCGGAGGCTGAGGTCGTGGGTTCGAGTCCCACCGAGCGCGCCATATTGCTCTACCGTGTTAACGTCGGGTTAGAGTCCGCCTGAGGCGGACACCGAGCGCGCCATGTTTATCTGTGATGCGGTGGTACGTGTATGTGGTCGAGAACGAGGAGGGTCAGCCCGTGTGGGCGCAGCCAGGTCGCGGAGCCTCGTCACGGGAGGTGATTGCCGATGACACTGGGTAGCTCGCTGGCCGATCTCGCGCGCGCTCGGGAGGGGCGGCGACGCCGGGCCTCCAGTTGGGACCGCAGCGGCGGCAACGCCGACTTCGTCGGCATCGGCGCCGGACAGACGGTCGTCCTCTGCGATCTCGCCGGCGCGGGCATCGTCCGCCACATCTGGTGCACCATGGCCGCGCCTCGCAACCCCCTCTACGCCCGCACAACCCTCCTGCGCATGTTCTGGGACGCAGCGCCTACACCCTGCGTCGAGGCCCCCATCGGCGATTTCTTCGGCATCGGCCACGGCATCGTCAAGAACTTCGCCTCGCAGCCTCTGACTATGAGCCCGGAGGACGGCCGGGGCTTCAATAGCTACTTCCCCATGCCTTTCTCTAACGGCGCCCGCATCGAGGTCGCGAACGAGGCGGACTCAGGGATGATCTTCTTCTTCTACGTGGACTACGAGGAGCACGACCGCCTGGACGGCGACCTCCTGCGCTTCCACGCCCAGTGGCGGCGGGAGAACCCGACCGAGGGCTGGGGCGAGGGTCGATTCGACGATGACATCGAGGCCGGGCGAATGGGAGAGTTCCGGCGGCAGGTGTGGTCCACGCCCAACCTGGACGGGAATGGGAACTACATCATCCTGGAAGCGGAAGGCCGCGGCCACTACGTGGGCTGCAACCTGAACATCGACTGCTTCTCGCGGCAGAAGAACGACTGGTACGGCGAGGGCGATGACATGATCTTCATCGATGGCGACTCATGGCCACCTACCCTCCACGGCACCGGCACCGAGGACTACTTCAACACCGCCTTCTGCCCCCGCCAGGAGTTCAGCGCCCCCTACCACGGCTTGACCGTGTACTCGGGCACCGAGGACTGGCCCTGGAAGGGCAAGAACTCCCTCTACCGCTTCCACGTCGAGGACCCGGTCATGTTCCGGAAGTCCATCCGCGTGACTATCGAGCACGGCCACGCCAACAACCTCTCGAACGACTACTCGTCCACCGCCTACTGGTACCAGACGGAGCCCCACGCGCCCTTCCCGCCGATGCCGCCGGTGGAGGAGCGCCTACCCCGACCCGATGAGGACGCGGCGCGCCGCTGAATGCCTGCGCGTCTGAGGGCGATGTGCGTGGCCGGGCCCGCCCAGGACATGGGCCATGCCGGGGCGCAGATGGGCAGCGCTGGAGCTAACGTCACACGGCGCGTACCAGCGCCAAGTCACCGGGCCGGTGTAAGGCAAAACCCCACGCTCCCTTCGGATTCTGCCCGACTGACAGGGAACACCTCTCCAATGCATACTTTCGGCAACGCCAGCCCGCCTGGCAGAGGGGAGGTTCGTCATGTGCGTCTGGTGCGAACGCTACAGCCAGGGCCATGAGCGGTGGTACTTGAACCCCGCCAACTACGCTCGCCGCCTGTATAAGGTGCGCAAGGAGGAGGTCGAGTCCGCCGGCGCGGAGGCAAACCCTCAGGCGGCCGGAGGCATGGCCACCGTGGGCCGCGATTACATCGAGGCGATGCAGGCGAACGACCACGAGACCGTAGAGCGCCTGCGCACCGCGGCCGAGCAGCGCTCCTGGGCCGTCCACTTCGGGCAGGTGGTGACCATCGAAGAGATCCACCAAATCCTCGAGATCATCTACCCCATCAGCCTTATCACCTGCGCCTGCCGCCGCTCCATGCGCGGCCTTCCCGACGAGGAGAACTTCACCTGTGTCGGCATGGGCCCCGGCATGTACAAATGGGAGCGCTGGCCGGAGACCTATCGCGGCGGCGTGCATTTCCTGACCCCGGACGAGGGCAAGGAGGTCATCGACGTCCTCAACCGGCGGGGGCTAGTCCACTGCATGTACACCTTCGGGACACCATACTTGGGCGGCATCTGCAACTGCGACTACCCCGACTGCGCTGGTATCCGAACTGCCCAGGACCTGGGCGTAAAGACGCTCTGGAAGGGCCACTACGTGGCGGACGTGGACTCCGACCGCTGCAACGGCTGCGCCCTCTGCGCCCGCCGCTGCCAGTTCGACGCCCTCAGCTTCAGCCCGTCCACCCAGATGGCATACATCGATCCCCTCAAGTGCTTCGGCTGCGGCCTCTGCCGCAACGTTTGCAAGCCCAACGCCATCGCCATGGTGGAGCGAGCCAGCCTCCCGGCCGTGGCCGAGGTGTGGTGAGTCATGGCCCTGCCCACGATCCTTGTCGATGACGAGAAGTGCCACGACCCCCTGTCGTGTCGTAAATGCCTGCTGGTCTGTCCCACCCGCGTCCTCGGGCTGGGCACCAGCGTGGGGCCCGAAAAGTTCAAGCAGATCGACCCCGCCTTTTTCGTGGTGCGGGGTGTCCGCTTTCAGTTCTGCACCGGTTGCGACAAGTGCGTGGAGGTGTGTCCTACGCACGCCATCCAGATCAGCTTCGATGGGGGTAAGGTGGCATGAAGAGCCGGTACCGCTACGGCAAGCCCATACCCGACCGGCTGCACACCCTTGAGGACCCCGGTCAACCCCTCGCCTTCGACGCCGACCGTGGCCTGATCACGGAGGTCTCTGAGCGGTGCGATGTTAAGTCGCTGGTTGCTGGCCTGAAGGGGAAGGGCCCGGAGGAGAGCGAAGCGGATATGCGCGCCTTCGGACAGCGCCTCATGGCTGCCACCATCGAGCTCGCCGACGGCAAGTATATCGACCGCGCCGGCGAGGTGATCGAGAAGGTGGCCCAGCAGACGGGCATCTTCTTTCCCCACAGCCTCCAACGCTACGTGGAGCTGAGCATTATCGGCTCGCGGCCCCTGGACCGCTGGAACATCACCAAGGCCACCACTAAAGAGCTGGTGCTGGAGGTGTTTAGCTGCTCCGTCCTCCGGGAGATGCGGGAGGCCGGGCTGGAGGCCGGTGAATTGCCCTGCCACGTCCTCTGCCTGTCCAGCTTCGAGGCAGCGGCGCAGAAGATTGGGGATGGCGTGGAGATGGAAGTCCTGAAGTCCCTGCCCCAGGACGGCGTCTGCCAGTTCTCCTTCCAGCACGCTTAGGCCGGAGCCCTCACCGAGATGGGCTTCGCCGTAGACCTTCACACGCACACCCGGCACGGCTCCAACTGCTCGTACATGGAGCCGCGGACGCTGGTGTCCCGGGCTCTGGAGCTGGGCCTGGACGGCGTCTGCATCACCGAGCACAACGCCTCCTGGGAGGAGGAGGCGCTCAAGGTGCTGGTCGAAGGCACCTCCCTTCAGCTCTTCGCCGGTATGGAGGTGAGCACGGAGTGGGGCGATGTCCTGGTGTTCGGAGTGGACGGCGCCGCTCCGCGGACTGGAGCCGTCGAGGAGGTCCGCCGGATTGTGGACGAGAGCGGGGGCGCGATGATCGCCGCCCACCCCTTCCGGCGCTACTCGGTGGCCGGCGTGGCGATCGACGTAGACGAGGCCTGCCGCTGGCCCCTCCTGCGCTTCGTCGACGCGGCCGAGGTGTTCAACGGCATCTCCACTCGCCGCGAGGTGGAGCTGGCACAGGAGGTGCTCTCTCGCCTTGGTCTGCGTGGGGTCGGCGGCAGCGATAGCCATGCCCCCCACACCCTCGGCGCCTGCTACACCCGCTTTGACGATCCCCTGGCCGGCGTTGGGGACTTGGTGGCAGCCCTGAATTCCGGACGGTTCCGCGCCGTACACCCCGGGATGGGGCTGGAGTTCTAGCCCGTGCACGAGCCGTTTGAGCCCAAATGCACCTTCTGCGCCAAGTTCGTGCGGTGCTTCGACGACGACAGCCCTCTGGCCGAATGGGGCTACTGCGCCGACGACCGCCGTCACGCCGCCGCCGGCCGGCGGACCCTGGCCGAACTGGAGAAAGAGGCCCGGGCTGGGGACTACGGGAGGCTGCTGGAGCGGACGTCCGCCCTCGGCCTCTACCAGGAGACCGACGACGGCTGCGGGCGGTTCCTGCCCCGCTCGGCCCCTCCGGCGACCCGCCGGTCCGGCGTCAGTCCCTCCTGAGTCACCGTCTCACCGTCCAGGCGCGCGTCCAGCCATGTCGGGCAGTTCTCACGCCGGCGCCGCGACCGCAGTGTGTCAGCGCCGCCGTTCTCTTGCCTGTCCCACCGCGCGCCACACCTGCGGGTCCGCGCGCAGAAAGCGCAAGAGCTGGCTGGTCGTGAGAGCGAGAGCCCGCGCCGCCTGCGGGTACCGCCCTTCCGCCGCCTCAAGGGCGTCGAGCACAGTGGCGACGACGATCGGATAGGCTCGATTGCGCTGGTTTACGGACAGGGTGCCCTTTGGGCCCCGCTGCGCCTCCAGCTCCGGGACCTGGAGCGGCGCTTCAAGGTCAAACGGCGCCCGCAGCTCCACCGCAATGCGCTCGCGGAGGCGCCGGAGGGCGCGGACCCGGTTCTGTTGCAGGTAGCGCGACTCCTCCGCCTGAGCCACTAGGCCGGTAGGCGCATGGCGGAGCCGGACCGCGGTCTCAACCTTGTTCCGGCGCTGTCCACCAGGCCCGCTGGCTCGGTAGCGCTCCTCGCGGCACTCCCCAAGGAGGGCCGCGTCGTCCAGCCGCAGCCAGGCGGTCCTGCGAGAAGCGTCAGCTTCCTTTCCCGCGTCAGGCGCTCTGCTCATCATCGTTTTTAGTCACCGCCGCTCTAAGTGAAGGTGGCGCGCCGGAGAGGGCGGTTCGTCCGGGATTGTGTCGGCATTTGGGGCTAGGCCCGATAGCGCTCGTCGGTGGCGTATCGCTCCTCTACGCCCACCAGAGCATTGAACTCGTCGAAGGACATGAGGGCGTCCCCCAGGCCGGCCGTGGACCCCCGCCGGCGGAGCTCCCCGAAAGTTCGCTCCAGGGCGCGGGCCGCCGCGTACAGGCCGGACAGCACGAACCCAACGCTGAAGAACCCCATCTCGGCCAGCTCTTCCAGCGAGCAGATAGGCGTTCGCCCGCCCTCGATCAGGTTCACGGCTAGCGGCGGCGGCAGCCGGCGTCCTATCTCCGCCAGCTCCTCCTTGCTCCGCGGCCCCTCGACGAACAGCACGTCGGCGCCGGCTTCCTTGTACAGCAGGGCCCGGCGTATGGCCTCGTCCAAACCGTGGGTCTCCAGGGCGTCTGTCCGGGCCGTAATCATGAAGCGGGCCTCCCCGCGGGCGTCGCGCGCGGCCCGTATCTTCGCCGCGTGCTCGTCGGCCCCGATAACGTCCTTGTCCCGCATGTGGCCGCAGCGTTTGGGCCAGCGCTGGTCCTCCAGGATGACGCCCCGGGCACCCATGGCCACCAGCTCCCGGACGAGCCTCTGGACGTTTAGGGGCCCGCCGTAGCCCGTGTCCCCGTCCACGATGACCCCGATCTTCACGGCCGCCGATACGCGCCGGGCCACATCCAGCACCTCGGTCTGGGCGAGAATCCCGAAGTCCGGCTCGCCCAGGTGGCTCGCCGACACGCCATAGCCCGTAAGAACGACCGCCGGGAAGCCAGCCCTCTCGGCGATCTTTGCCGAGAGGACGTCGTATACGCCCGGCATCACCATGATTCGGCCCTGTCTGATCAGCGGATGCACGTCACTG
>MGNZ01000009.1:0-7817 GCA_001795235.1 Chloroflexi bacterium RBG_16_64_32
GGAGCGGGTGCTGACCCAGGATTTCTCCGCGGACACGCCCCTGACGGCACGGCTGTGGCTGCTGGCCAAGCGACTGTTGCCGCCCTGGTTGTAGCCCGCCGGCATGTCTGAACAGGCCTACGATCTGCTGATCCGCGGCGGCTCCGTCATCGACGGGACGGGAGGGCCCGCCAGGCGCGCCGACGTAGCCGTCCGCGACGGGCGAATCGCTTCTGTAGCGGCAGATGTCAAGGGCGCGGCCGCGCGGGTGATCGAGGCGGAGGGTTTGGTGGTGGCCCCTGGGTTCATCGACGTGCACAGCCACGACGACGCGGCGGTCATCGCCAACCCGGGCGTCGACTTCAAGGTGATGCAAGGGGTGACCACGGACATCGTGGGGAACTGTGGCGTCGGCCTGGCGCCGGCGGGCGAGGTTTTCCAGACGTTCTTGCAGGCGGGACTCTCCAACGTGCTGGGGTCAGTTCCGGAAATCACGTGGCGGACATTCGGAGAATACATGGATGCGGTGGAGGAGGCGCGGCCGGCGCTGAACGTGGCCTGCCTGGCGCCACACGGGGTGATCCGATTTGGGACGCTTGGGCTGGAGTCGCGGCCGCCGGAGCGGCACGAGCTGGCGACGATGCGCGAATATGCCATTGAAGCGATGGACGCGGGGGCCGTGGGCCTGTCCACGGGGCTCATTTACCCTCCTGGGGCGTTTGCAGAGACGCCGGAGTTGATCGAGCTGGCGAAGGTGGCGGCGGAGGCGGGTGGCCTGTACGTGAGCCACATCCGGGACGAGGGGCCGGGTCTTCTGGACGCCGTAGCGGAGGCGATCGAGATCGGGCGGGAGGCAGGGCTGCCGGTGCAGATATCGCACCTCAAAGCAGCCGGCCGCGCGAACTGGGGCCGCACGAAGGACTCCATTCGCCTTATCGAGCGGTCGCGCTCGGAAGGGGTAGACGTCGCGTTCGACGCCTACCCCTACACGGCCGGCAGCACAATTCTGGGAGCGCTGGCCCGCGGGCCGGTGGCGGCGGACCCCGATGCGGTGATCGTGGCCTCGGTGCGGGAGCGGCGGGAGTACGAGGGGAAGACGATATCGCAGATAGCGGAGATGCTGGGCCTGCCGGCGCCGGAAGCCCTTAGCCGCGTCTTGCAAGAGGAGCCGGACGCCGTAGCCATCTTCTTCATCATGGACGAGGCCGACGTGCGGCGGGTGCTGAAGCACGAGCTGTGCATGATCGGCTCCGACGGCCTGCCCTCCGGCGGCAAGCCCCACCCGCGGCTGTACGGGACGTTCCCGCGGGTGCTGGGGCGGTACGCCCGCGAGGAGGGGCTGCTGACGCTGGAGGAGGCGGTGCGGAAGATGACGGCGCAGCCGGCGCAGCGCTTTGGGCTGGGGCGGCGGGGTGAGGTGCGGGAGGGCTGGTTCGCCGACCTCGTCGTGCTTGACCCGCGAACGGTGGCGGATATCGCCACCTACGAAGAGCCGCGCCAGTACCCGACGGGCATAGAGTACGTGACGGTCAACGGCGAACTGGTGGTAGATGACGGTAAGCAGACACAGGCGCGGCCGGGACGGGTGATCCGCCGCGACCATGGAGGCTAGATATGGCAGCAGACGAGATCATCTCCGGAGTGTACGGGATCTCGATGGGGTTCGTGAACGCGTTTCTTATTAAGGCAGACGAGGGCCTGGTCCTGGTGGACTCCGGTCTTCCTAAGAGGAAGGACACTATCCTCAAGGCGGTGGCCGGCGTAGCCGGGCAGCCGGCGGACCTCAGACACATCCTGGTCACTCACCACCACGTGGACCACATCGGCAGTTTGGCCGACCTCAAGGAGGCCAGCGACGCGAAGTCATACGTGCATCCCGCAGACACACCCATCGTTCGGGGCGATCAGCCGCAGCCGGGGGCTAACCGAACGAGCCTGCTAGGGAAGCTGGCGGGGCCGTTGCTGGAGCGCCTGTCGCCTGCTGCGGTGGCGGCGGCCGTGGACGTGGAGGTGGAGGACGGCCAGGAGCTCCCCATAGGGGGCGGCGTGAAGGTGGTGCATACGCCCGGGCACACGCCGGGCCACGTATCGTACCTGCTGCCCGGCCGCGGCGGGGTGCTGTTCGTGGGCGACGCGGCGGCGAACATTCTGCGTCTGGGGATGCCCGTGGGCGTGTTCACGGCCGATCGCGAGCAGGCGAAGGAGAGCATCCGCAAGCTGGCGGGGCTGGAGTTCGATATCGCCTGCTTCGGGCACGGGCGCGTGCTGAAGGGCGAGGCGAACCTGCGGTTCCGGCGGCTGGCGGAGAAGCTGGCCCGCTAGGACTGACCGTCGATCTGCGCCTGGCCTTCGCTGAGGTTGGGCGTGTAGGTGTGCTTGAGGTTGATGTCCTGGAGCGCTTCGTCGATAGCGTCCTCAACCAAGCTCTCCACCGCACCCGTGATGAACCCCGGGACGTTGCCGATCTCAATATCATCTATCTGGGCGCTCGGCGTGTCGCCCGTGAGGTCCAGGCTACCCTTGACCCTGACCTCAGTGGTCAGTCCCAGGAGGGCTTCGAGCTTGGCCGTGCCCTCACCGTACCCGTCGTGAAGGCAGACGCGAATATCCTTGAAGTCGACATCGGTCTCCTGGGTGATGTACTGGTCGGCCCGGGATGAGACCTCGCTCTCGCTGAGGGTAACGGAGGAGGGGGAGCCTCCGTCCAGGATTCTGTCAAAGCTGTCCCACTTCTCCTGGAAGGTCACGGCGTTGGCGACGGTGACGGTGATGGGACCGTCGCCGGGCGTGCAGGGACCGGGGCCGCCGCTGAAGGCGAGGACGACGTTAATGCCGGCGAAGATTAGGGCGGCGGCGATGACAGTGAGGACGGCTCCCATGACCATGCCAAGTGGGGAAGTCCAGAAGAAGCTCATAACGCTCTCCCTAGGAACTGCGGCGACGTGATTCGCTGGTTTCGCTAGTCTAGGCATCGCGAAGCGGGGGTGTCAAGCGATTGCGCTGACCGCCGCTCGTCGCGGCTGACCCGCCAATCGGCTACATCCGGCTGAAGCCGCTTCCCGGCCGGTCCGCGTCGATGCCGGTGCCCTGCGCCTCAGGCAGGAGACCGTACTCCCTGAGTATTTGCTGGCTGTAGGTCACGCGGCCGGTCACCTTGTCCAGTGGTTCGGTGGCCAGCAGCAGCGCCGCCTTCGCCATCAGGTGTGGCGGCTCGCCGCTGGGGTCGTCCAGGCCGGTGACCAGGCTGTGAAACACCGTGCCCGGCGTGGGCACCACCAGCGAGGGCGAGACGCAGGTGACGCTGATGCCGTGCTCGTACGCTTCCAGCGCCAACCCCTGGGTGAAGCGCTCCAGCGCTGCCTTCTGGGCGCCGTAGCAGGTGCCGCCGATGTTCTGCGGCGGGTCCGTATAGGGGCCGCGTCCGGGCCCGATGGCGGCCGAAGAGGAGATGTTGACGATTGCGCCGCTGCGGCGGGGGATCATCTCGTTGATGGCTAGCTGACAGAGGATGAACGGGGCGTGCAAGTTCACCGCCCAGGAACGCATCCAACGCTTCAACGGGTAGTCCTTGACCGGGAGGAAGTAGGTCAGGGCAGCGTTGTTGACGAGGACGTCCACTGGGCCGTACGTTTGGCGGGCCGACTGGACCAGCTTCTCGCACTCTTCCGGCGCGGAGATGTTCACGGCCACGGGTGTGGCTTCGCCACCCGCAGCGCGGATCTCCGCCACCGTGCTCTCCAGCGATCCCTCCAGCGGGTGGTCGCCCTCGCGCATGGTGCGGGCGGCGCAGATGACCTTGCCGCCCTCCGCCGCGAACGTCTTGGCGATCTCCGCACCGATGCCTCTGCTGGCGCCGGTAACGATGACTGCCTTGCCGTCGAGTTTCGCCATGGTTCTGCTCCCTTCCTGTCAGTCGCCGTCGTCCCCGCAAGTGGCGCCTTCGCTAGCTGGGCATACGCTGGGCCGGGTCGCTGCGGAAGGTGACTGCCGGCGGGATCAGCTTGGGTGGGCGGCCGTACATGACCCCCATCACCTCGCCTGCCAGCGAATCGTCTCGGACGAACTCCAGCACAGCCGCCGCCACGTCGCTGGGAGGGATGAGCGGCATCGCCGCCACGATGGCGTCGCGCTGGGCGCGCTCTTCCGGCGTCATCTCCGCCAGCCCCCTTGTCAGCATCGGCGTGTCTACCACTCCGGGGCAGACGCAGTTCACGCGGACGTTCGCCTCCTCCTTGAGGAAGGCAAGCGCCCGCGTCAGACCCACGACGCCGTGCTTTGTTGCCCCATAGATGGGGTCCGGCTCGTAGCGGATGATCCCCGCTATGGAGGCGGTGTTCACGATGACGCCGCCGCCTCGCCGGCGCATGGCGGGCACGGCGGCCTGCGTTCCGGCGATCACGGCCCAGAGGTTGACGGCGAACGTCTGCTCCCATCGTTCGGGCGGGGCGTCGGGGAAGCGGGGCAGGCCGGTGTTTACGCCGGCGTTGTTGTGCAGGATGTCCAGGCCCCCGAACGTCTCCTCCGCGAACGCCACCATGCGCTCCAGGTCCTGGCGGTTGGTGACGTCGGTGTGGACGAAGGCCGCCTTTCCCCCGGAGCCCTCGATGAGCGCCACAGTATCGTTCCCGCCGTTGTCGTCGACGTCGGCGATGACCACGGACGCCCCCGCCTCTGCCAGCGCTGAGGCCGTCGCCCGGCCGATACCGGAGCTGCCGCCGGTGACCAGCGCCACCTTGCCCTCTGGGTTCATGCGATCCCTCCGTTATTAGTTATTGGTGCGCGGGCTCGAAAGTTATCGCTGCCGTGCCGGATTCGCCGGGGCCGGTCGGCGCCCTGACGGGCGGTTCTACGGTCATGCGCCGGGCCTTGACGGCTGGTCGAGGGGCGGTGTCCTCCGCCCGACGCATATCTGCGACGGCGTGTCTGCGTCAGGGTATTAGCATGATACGTGCGCCGGGTTGCAAGGGCAAATCGCGCTGCGGACGGGCGGATGCGCTAGGCCCGCGCGGTGTGCAGAGCGACGGTGCCGCCCGCAAGGAGGCGATAGCGGGCGTCCGAAAGGCCAAGGTCCGTGAGGATAGCTGCTAGATCGGGCGCTGGTGGGAAGCCATGGAGCGAGTGGGGTAGATAGCGGTAGGCGGCCGGGTCGCCGCTGATGGCGCCCGCCAGGGGGGGGAGCAGGTGGTTGAAGTACCAGCGATAGAGCGACCCAAACAGGCCGGGCGGCGGCTGTGTCATGTCCAGGCATACGAGGCGACCGCCGGGCGTGAGGACGCGGGCCATCTCCGCGAGGCCCGCGGGAATGTCCGCCAAGTTACGCAAGACGAAGGCGTTTGTTACGCAGTCGAACGTGGCGTCGGGGAACGGGAGGTGCAGGGCGTCGGCCAGGGCCAAAGCCAGGCGAGTGTCCCGGCTGGCCGCAGTTTTGGCACGAGCGGCAGCCAGCATCTCCGCTGAGAAGTCGGCGGCGACGACGTAGGCCGCACCCTGGCGGCGCAACTCCAGCGCCAGGTCGCCCGTGCCCGCGCCCACGTCCAGGGCGCGTGCGCCGGCCGGCCGGGCGGATGCGGCGGCAGCCCGGCGCCAGCGGCCGTCCATGCCCAGGCTCATCAGCCGGTTGAGGAGGTCATACCTTGGCACGATGCGGCCGAACATCTGCCGCACATTGCCCGCGCGATCAGTGGACATACCGACACCTATGGTAGCGCGGCGGGCGGCGTGGTGCAGGGCTTGCCCGTGGAAGAGGCTGCCGGTAACATGAGAGCCGACCGACGAGTCGGTCGGTTTTTGACAACGATGCCGTCTCAGCAGATTCGGGCGCAGAACCGCTACCGCCGCATCCTGGACGCGGCCCTGCGGGTGTTCTCACGGCGGGGATACCGCGACGCCAGCGTCGATGAGATCGCGGACGAGTCGCAGACCTCCAAGGGCGGGGTCTACTTCCACTTTCCGGGTAAAGAGGCGATCTTCCTCGCCCTCCTGGACCGGACGGCCGAGCGGCTGCGGACGAAGATCAATGAGGCTATGACCACTCACGACGACCCGATCGCCAAGGCGGACGCCGCCCTGATGGCCGTCCTACACACGTTCGCCAAGCACCGCGCCCTCGCCCGGCTGTTTATGGTGGAGGCGCTGGGCGCGGGGCGCGAGTTCCACCAGCGGTCGGTTGAGATACGCGGGGAGTTCGCGGGCATTATCCAGGGACATCTGGATGATGCCGTGCGACAGGGCGTCATCGAGCCCGTGGACACCGAGATCGCCGGCCGGGCATGGTTCGGCGCCCTGAACGAGGTGATCACCGGCTGGGTGCTGGCCGGGCGTCCTGAGCGTCTGGAGGACGCCTACGCCGCGCTGCGTCCCCTCCTAATGCGCGGTGTCGGGGCCACCGAACGGCCTCGCGAGCCGGTGGAGGAGCGATGACGACCGGCCTCAAGCAAGCGGAGCTCAACGAGCGCCTGGCGCGTGTCGTGGAACTGGGACAACGGGAGGCGTCCCGAGGCGGCCAGCCGGTCCTCGTCAGCACGACCGCACGCGTTCCGCACGTGGACCCCGCCGACCTGTTCGATCGGGCCAGGACGGACGAGCGCACGTACTGGGAGCAACCGGACAAGGGTTTCTCGATGGTCGCGATCGGCGAGGCGGCCCGGCTCACGGGCGGGGGCGAGCGACGGTTCTCGCAGGTGGCCGCGGCCTGGCGCCGCCTGCTATCGCGGGCCGTGACTGATACGAGCGACGACGCCCCTGTGGCGGCCCCCCTGTGCCTGGGCGGCTTCGCCTTTGATCCTGTTCGCAGGCGCGAACCGATCTGGGACGAACACCCGGATGCTCTCCTGGTTATCCCTCGTTTCCTGTTCGCCTCCAGTGGGGGCTCCACCTGGCTCACCGTGAGCGCGATGGTCGGCCCGGGCAGCGACGGTCGCGTCGCCGACGCGGTGGCGGCCGACCTGCGCGACATCCTGGCGGGAGGGGCCAGGGTGGCCGGGGCGGCAGAATCTGGGGGTGAGGCTGTCCCGGAAGAAGACGTCGAGGCCGGCCGCTGGCAGGGTTCGGTGGCTGCCGTGGTGGAGGACATCCGCCGGGGCGCCGTCGAGAAGCTGGTCTTGGCGCGGCGGCTCCGGGCCCGGGCCCCGCGGCCGATTGACCCTGGACCGGTCATCCGCAGGCTGCGGGCGGGCTACGGAGGCTGCACGGTCTTCGCCTTCGCCAGAGGTGGGAGCTGCTTCCTCGGGGCGACGCCAGAGCGGCTGGTGCGGTTTGAGCGAGGGGTCGTGCGGGCGGACTGCCTGGCCGGCTCCACCGCCCGCGGCGGCAATGAGCGCGAGGACGAAGCCCTGGGAGATGCGCTGCTGGCCGACGATAAGGAGCGGCACGAGCACGCCCTTGTCGTACGCGCCCTTCGGGACGCCCTGGGGCCGCTGTGCTCGCGCCTCGACGTTCCGGCGACCCCGGGCCTCCTGCGAATGCCCAACGTCCAGCACCTGCACACGCCCGTGGAGGGAGTGATGGAGGGGGAGTGGCACGTCATTGAGCTGGCGGAGCGTCTGCACCCGACACCGGCCGCCGGCGGCCTCCCGCGCCAGGCGGCTCTGCCTTTGATCCGGTCGTATGAGGGGTTCGACCGAGGGTGGTACGCCGGCCCCGTGGGGTGGGTCGATGCTCGCGGCGAGGGCGAGTTCGCGGTGGCCATCCGCTCCGCTCTGTTGAGGGGGAACGAGGCCGTGCTCTACGCCGGTTGCGGCATCGTGGCCGGGTCCGAACCAGAGCGGGAGTACGAAGAGTCCTGCCTGAAGATGCGGCCGATGCTATGGGCGCTGAACGGCAAACCGACGTAGCAGCGG
>MGNZ01000009.1:7831-15548 GCA_001795235.1 Chloroflexi bacterium RBG_16_64_32
CCTTCGACAGGCTCAGGGCAGGCTCTTCGCCTGTTTGTCGGCGCCTTCGTGGAGGAGCTGGCCCGCTCCGGCGTCGCGCACGCCTGCATCTGCCCAGGGTCTCGCTCGACGCCCCTAGCGCTGCTCCTGCGCAGGCACCCCGCCATCAAGGTGTGGACCCACCTGGACGAGCGCTCGGCCGCATACTTCGCTCTAGGGATGGCCAAGGCCCTGCGGGAGCCGGTGGTTGTCGTGTCGACCTCGGGCACGGCGGCGGTCAACTTCGCCCCGGCGGTGGTCGAGGCCTACTTCGCCCGCGTGCCGCTGCTGGTGCTGACGGCGGACAGGCCGCCGGAGCTGCGCGATGTGGGCGAGCCCCAGACCATCGACCAGGTCCGACTGTACGGGTCCCACGCTAAGTGGTTCCTGGAGATGATGCTGCCGGAGGCATCCTCGCAGGCGATACGCTTCGCCCGCACCGCCGCCTGCAGGGCGGTGGCCACCGCCCGCTCCGACGCCGCTGGCCCCGTCCACGTCAACTTCCCTTTCCGGGAGCCCCTCATTCCCGACGGCGGTCCGGCCCCGGAACGCGACGCCAAGGTCTCCCAGCGAGACGATGAATCGCCCTATGTCAGCGTGGAGGAGGCGCCGCGGCGCCCGGACGACGCCGGCCTGGCGCCCCTGGCCGCGGAGCTGCGGGCGGCGAAGCGCGGCCTCATAATCTGCGGGCCTCAGGACGACCCCCGCTTTCCGGAAGCGGTGGCACGGCTGGCGGCGGACCTTGGGTACCCGCTTCTGGCAGACCCCCTTTCGCAGGTGCGGTGCGGCCCGCACCACGGCCCCATCGTTATCGACAGCTACGACGCCTTCCTGCGGGATGAGGAGACGGCCCGGGCGCTGGCGCCGGATGTAGTGCTGCGCTTCGGCGCGACGCCGGTCTCCAAGCCGCTCCTGCTCTACCTCCAGCGCCACGGCCGCTGTCGCCAGATCCTGGTCGGTGGCGGCGACGGCTGGGGCGACCCCGGCCTGACTGCCAGCGAGGCGCTCCGGGCCGACCCGCGCTCCCTCTGCGAGGCGCTCGTGGGCGCCCTGCAGCCTGCGGGCCAGGTACAGGGCGCGGATACGCCCTCGCACTGGGCCGCCCGCTGGCAGGAGGTGGCGGAGATGGCAAGGGCAGCCCTGACGAGCCGCCTCGGCGAAGAGCCTGGCATGTCGGAGCCCGGCGTCTTCGCGGAGCTGGCCGACATGCTGCCGGATGGAGCGCTGCTGTTCGCCGGGAACAGCATGCCTGTGCGCGACCTGGACGCGTTCTTCCCCGGGGCGAAGCGGCCCGTAAGATTCCTCGCCAACCGGGGGGCGAGCGGCATCGATGGTGTGGTGTCGACCGCTCTGGGCGCGAGCGCCGCCGGCTCCGGCCCGATGGTGCTCGTGACCGGTGACGTCTCGCTCTACCACGACATGAACGGACTGCTGGCGGCCGGTCGGCACGGCCTCCAGGCGACGATAGTGCTCCTGCACAACGACGGCGGTGGCATCTTCTCGTTCCTGCCCCAGGCCGACGACCCTGAGCACTTCGAGGAGCTGTTCGGTACCCCCCACGGCCTGGACTTTGGCCACGCGGCCACAATGTACGGCCTCTCGTATCAGCGGGTCGATAGCTGGAAGGGGTTCCGGTCGGCCGTGCGGCAGTCGATGGGCTCGCCGGGGGTCGGCCTGGTGGAGGTGCGCACGGAGCGGTCCGCCAACGCACGGCTGCACCGTGAGCTGTGGGACGGGGTGTCGCGGGCGGTCCGCAAGCCCGACCGGGAGGGAGCTACGCCGTGACCCGCCCAGACGGGCCCAGACGGGCCCCCGTCCGGGGGCGAGCGCTACGTGGGTCTCCGTCTGCCCGCGTCGCCGTGAATGGCGTGCACCTCAACGTGGATGTGAGGGGCGAGGGGCCGCCCCTGCTCCTGCTGCACGGCTTCACGGGCAGCGCCGGCACGTGGGCTCCCCACCTGGATGCATGGCGGGAGTTTACGACCGTGGCCGTTGACCTGCTGGGGCACGGCGGCTCGGACTGCCCCGCCGACCCGCGCCGCTACCGGATGGAGCGCTGCGTGGAGGACCTGGTGGCGCTGCTGGATCACGTGGGTGTAGATCGAGCGGCCGTGATGGGGTACTCCATGGGGGGACGCGTCGCCCTCCGCCTGGCGCTGCAGGCCCCAGAGCGGCTGTGGGCGCTTGTCCTGGAGAGCGCCTCGCCCGGTATCGAGGACGAGGCCGAGCGGGAGGCGCGTATCCGCAGCGACGCTGATCTCGCCGGCGCGATCGAGCGGGACGGCATCGAGGCGTTCGTGGAGCGCTGGCAGGCGATGCCGCTGTTCGCCACTCAGGCTCGGATTCCGGATGCCGCGCGGGACGAACTGCGGCGGCAGCGGCTGCGCAACGATGCCAGGGGGCTGGCCGGGTGCCTGCGCGGCATGGGAGCGGGCCAACAGGAGCCGGTTCTGGCCAGCATGGGCGATATCCGCATGCCGGCGCTGCTGCTGGCCGGCGCCCTGGACGGCAAGTACTGCGCCCTGGCCCGGCGCATGGCGGCATCGCTGCCCTGCGCCCGGACTGAGATCGTGCCGGATGCCGGGCACGCGGTCCACCTGGAGCAGCCGGCGGCGTTCGCCGACGCCGTCTGGGGCTTCCTGGACGATTGCCTGCAAGGAGAGCAACGGAGGGAGGGTGTGAGATGCCGGTAGCCTGGCGAGCGGCCCACAAGTACGAGGACATAATCTACGAGACGGCCGAGGGCATGGCGAAGATCACGATCAACCGTCCGGATGTGAGAAACGCATTCCGCCCAAGGACGCTGTTCGATCTGCAGGACGCCTTCGAGCGAGCCCGCAATGACCGGGACATCGGCGTGATCATCCTCACCGGGGCGGGGCCTGAAGCGTTCTGCTCCGGCGGCGATCAACGTGTCCGGGGTGAAGGGGGGTACGTAGGGGAGGACATGGTGCCCCGCCTGAACGCGCTCGACCTCCAGCGCCAGATCCGGACGCTGCCCAAGCCGGTCATCGCCATGGTCGCGGGGTACGCGATCGGCGGCGGCCACGTGCTGCATCTGGTCTGTGACCTCACGATCGCCGCCGACAACGCGGTGTTCGGCCAGACCGGGCCCAAGGTGGGCAGCTTCGACGCCGGATACGGCGCGACGCTCCTTGCCCGTGTGGTGGGGCACAAGAAGGCGCGCGAGATCTGGTACCTCTGTCGCCAGTATTCGGCCCAGGATGCGCTGGAGATGGGGCTGGTCAACACCGTCGTGCCCCTGGAGCGGCTGGAGGAGGAGACGGTCTCCTGGGCGCGCGAAATCCTGGAGAAGAGCCCGATGGCGCTGCGATTCCTGAAGGCCGCGTTCAACGCCGATACGGACGGGCTCGCCGGACTCCAGCAACTGGCCGGGGACTCCACCCTCCTCTTCTATATGACCGAGGAAGGGAAGGAGGGCAGGGACGCCTTCCTGGAGAAGCGCAAGCCGGACTTCTCCCGGTTCCCCCGGTTCCCCTGATAGGGGCGACGAGGTGGCTGACGCGGCTTCCAAGGGCGGGATCGCGGGGTTCTGGAGCGTGTGGCTCATGGCCGCACGACCCGCCACGCTCACGGCGGCCGTCACTCCGGTGCTAGTCGGCACCGCCACCGCATCCCACGACGGCCACTTCAGGGTGCTTCCGTTTGCGGGCGCCTTGCTGGCGGCGGCTCTAATCCAGGTGGGCACCAACCTGGGCAACGACCTCGCGGACTTTGAGAGAGGGGCGGATGCGGCGGACCGTCTGGGGCCGCCCCGGGTCACGCAGAGCGGTCTCGCCTCGCCCCAGAGCGTTCGCACGGCGATGTACCTCGCCTTCGGCGCTGCGGCGGCCATCGGCGTCTACCTGATAGCCGTCGGTGGCTGGCCCATCCTGGCGATCGGCGTGCTCTCAATAGCCGCGGGCATTGCCTACACGGGCGGCCCGTGGCCTCTCGGCTATCACGGTCTGGGGGAGGTTTTCGTGTTCGTCTTCTTCGGCGTCGTGGCGGTGGTGGGCAGCTACTACCTGCAGGCCGGCGAGGTTGGAACGATAGCATGGGTCGCGGCCGTGCCCGTGGGGCTCATCGTGACCGCGATTCTGGTCGTTAATAACCTGCGGGACATCGAAAGCGATCGGCGTGCCGGAAAGATGACGCTGGCGGTACGGGTCGGCGCGCGGCTCACGCGAGTTCAGTACGCGCTCTTCGTGCTGGCGCCGTACGCCCTTGTGGCGGGCTTCGCCGCCGCCGGCCCGCTTCCTAGGTCGTCGGTGCTGGCCTGGCTATCGCTGCCCATCGCTCTTATCCTGGCGGGCACGGTGCTGGGAGGCGCGGAGGGCCGGAGGCTCAACGGCATACTCAAGGGCACTACGCAGCTCCACCTCCTGTTCGGGGCGCTGCTGGCGGGGAGCCTTCTGATATGAGGATACTCAGGCTGCGCTGGACGGCCTACAGGATCCCGTTCCACGCCGAATTCGCGACGTCCTGGGGAGTGCTCGCTCACAGGGAGGGGCTGATACTGCGGCTCCACACCGATTCGGGGGTCGTCGGGCTGGGAGAGGCCGCGCCGATCGCCGAGCGCGGCGGGGGCACCGTCGGCGAGGCGCTGGCGGTCCTGGACGGGGTAGGCGCAGCGCTCCTGGGCACGCATCCGGACGAGGCGCCGGCTCTGCTGGACGCGATGGGCCTCGGACGGGATGGTGGTGCGAAGGCCGCCGTACGTTGCGCCCTCGACGTAGCCGCGCTCGATGCGACAGCGAAAGCGGCGGGGATCCGCGTAGCCGAGTCCCTCGGCGGCGATATCAATCGGTCAATAGCTGTGAACGCCACGATAGGGGCGGAGGCTCCCGAGAGTGCGGCGGCGCAGGCGGCCGCGGCCCGCCAGAGCGGCTTCCCCTGCGTGAAGCTGAAGGTGGGCGCGTCCCGGAGTGCGGAGGAGGAACGCCGGAGGGTGGCGGCGGTTCGCGATGCGCTGGGGCCGGAGATCAGGCTGCGGATCGACGCCAACGGAGCGTGGTCCGTGGAGCAGGCTATCCACGTGATCCGCGGACTGGAGGAGTACGATCTGGAGATGGTGGAGCAGCCGGTGGCGGCGGGAGACCTGGAGGGGCTGGCCCGCGTGCGGGCGGCCGTCGGTGTGCCTATCGCCGCCGACGAGGATGTAACCGGCATGGAGGGGGCTGAGCGGGTGCTGGAAACGAGCGCCGCCGACGTGCTTGTGGTCAAGCCGATGGTCGTTGGGGGCCTGCGTCCGGGGCGTCGCATCATCGAACTGGCCGCCGGGGCCGGCGTTGGGGCGGTCGTCACCACCGCCCTGGAATCGGGGGTCGGCGCGGCTGCCGCCCTGCACCTGGCCGCCACCTTGCCCCCGGACAGCCCCGCGTGCGGCCTGGCCACGGGCTCTCTGCTGGCCACCGACCTGATCAGGCGTCCTCTTGTTGCGCGCTGCGGCCGGATGGAGCTGCCCGAGAGACCCGGCCTGGGCATCGAGCTGGACGAGCGGGAGCTGGCCCGATACGGCGGTATCGAACGGGAGGTGGCCTAGTGCCGCAGCCCGGGGAGCGGATGCCGGAGTGGCTGCGGCAGCGGGCTGCGCTGTCACCGGACCGTCTGGCCCTCATCCTTGGAAACGAAAAGTGGACATTCGCCGAGCTGGACCGTCATGTTTCGGCTTCCGCCGGGCGACTGGCCGCCGCCGGCGTCCGCGCGGGCGACCGTGTGGCCCTTCTGGCGAGGAGCAGCGCCGAGTTCGTGCAGGTGGCCCACGCCGTCCCCCGCCTGGGCGCCGTGATCGTTCCTCTCAACGTTCGCCTGACGCCCAGCGAGCTAGTCCAGCAGGTGAGCGGCTCCGGCGCAGCGCTGCTGGCCTACGACGAGCCCAGCGCGGCGAAGGCGGTGGCTGTTGCCGAGCGTCTGCCCCGCCTCCGCTGTCCGCCGATTGTCGAGCTGACGGCGCGACGCGACGAGGGGCTGAGCGAGGGAGCGGTCGAAGGGGTGGACCTGGTGCACAGCGCTGCGGTGCACAGCGTCATCTACACGTCGGGGACCGGCGGCCGGCCCAAGGGCGCCATGCTCACCTTCGGCAACCACCTGTGGAGCGCGGTGGGCTCGGCCCTCAACCTGGGGTTACATAACGATGACCGCTGGCTGGCGTGCCTGCCCCTGTTCCACGTGGGAGGTCTGGCCATCCTCCTCCGCAGCGTGATCTACGGCATGCCCGTCGTCCTTCAGGACGGCTTCGACCCGGCGGCTGTGAACCGCGCCATCGACGACCAAGGCGTTACCACCGTGTCGGTCGTCAGCAACATGCTCCAGCGCATGTTGGAGGAGAGGGGCCGGCGGCCCTACCCGTCGTCGCTGCGGTGCGTGCTCGTGGGGGGCGGCCCCGTGCCGCGCCGGTTGCTGGAAGAGTGCGCCGGGCGGGGCCTGCCGGTGGTGCAAACGTACGGACTGACGGAGACGGCCTCGCAGGTGGCGACCCTGGCGCCCGAAGACGCTCTGCGCAGGCTGGGCTCCGCCGGCAAGCCGCTCCTGCCGATGGAGCTGAGCATCGAGGACGATGACGGCATGGCCGTCGCTGCGGGACAGCCGGGCGAGATCGTCGTTCGCGGCCCCACGGTCACGCCCGGCTACCTGAACTGTCCCGAAGAGACCCGGAAGGCGCTGCGCGACGGCTGGCTGCACACGGGGGACGTCGGCTACCTGGACGACGACGGCTATCTGTATGTGCTCGACCGGCGGGATGACCTCATCATCTCCGGCGGTGAGAACGTGTACCCAGCGGAGGTAGAGGGTGTGCTGCAGTCTCACCCCGCGGTCCTGGAGGCGGGCGTGACCGGCCTGCCGGACGAGGGGTGGGGACAGACGGTGGCGGCGACGGTGCGGCTTCGGGACGGCGCAACGGCCAGCGAGGAGGATCTGCTGACGTTCTGCAGGGGCCGTCTGGCGTCCTACAAGGCGCCGACTCGGCTGCGCATCGCCGGCGGATTGCCCCGGAACGCGGCCGGTAAGCTCCTCCGCCGTGCGCTGCGCGAAGAGTGGCTGCGGCGGCCACCGTCGGCGCCCTGAGCGTGCGCACCTGCTCCCGCTGAGCGTCCGGCAGCCGGGGAGGGCGGCCGCCCTGGAGATACCGGCGTAGCCATGATGAGAGCCACCCAGCGGTCCTCTGTCAGGCGTTCGGTCTATCCCCACGGACTGTGGGGCAATCCACCACAGGGACAGGCCAAAGGTCACTCTTGAAGGGGTAATTGGGCTCCCAGGCATGTGCCGTCCGTCACTAGCGAGCGAAGTTGTGACGACGATACGTTAGGCCCAAGCCAGAGGGACACAATGGGACTACAGGCGATGAGGCAGGATGGGACCACAGAGGGTACAAGCCACGGGGATTTGTAGCGGCCGGTGGCGGAAGTGGCCCGATGCCTTCGGCGGGCGTAGCCCCACCGTCTGTGGGGCAGGACACTACGCCAGAAGAGGCCGAATGTCACTTGTGAATGCCGGAACTATACGGGTACGTTGGGGCTAGACCAGAGGACGCCTTGGGCCTAGGTGCGACTGACACGTTGGGTCCAGAGACGGAGGCAGGGAATGCGAGTAAGTATCACCGGCGCGGGAGGCAGCTTGTTGCGGTACGCAGCGGGCGCCTTCTCTGCCAGGCGAAATCCGGGATAGGAGAGGGATATGGCAGAAAAAGCTAGCCGTC
>MGNZ01000010.1:0-282 GCA_001795235.1 Chloroflexi bacterium RBG_16_64_32
TCATGAACACCTGGGAGAACACCGCCGCCGTGAAGAACCTGAAGCACAACCCCAAGTGCTCCCTGCTCATCGATACGACGGTGTTCCCGTACCACGGCGTTCACTACTGGGGCACGGCCACCATCGAGGGGCCGGAGAACGACGACGCCGGCATGGCCAAGATGTTCGCCAGCTACGTAGGCAGCGAGGAGCAGGCGAGCGCGTACGCCAAGCAGCTCATCGGCTGGGGCAAGCGAGTGTACATCCGCTTCCGGCCGGACCGCAAGACCACCTGGGACTTCC
>MGNZ01000010.1:387-600 GCA_001795235.1 Chloroflexi bacterium RBG_16_64_32
CTCGCGGACGGCGGAGTGGAACGCCCCGCGCGCCATGAGGGACGATTCGGCGCCGGCGCGGGCCTCGAACAGCTCCCGCCATAGCAGCCACGCCTCGCGGTTGTCGGGCTCGCCCTTGCGCACGAAGTCCGCGATATGGCACGCCATCTGGAGGCTACGCCCGTCTGGGTCGCCCTGGTCGCGTAGGGCGCGGGCCAGGAGGGGCCCGGCGCC
>MGNZ01000010.1:606-4438 GCA_001795235.1 Chloroflexi bacterium RBG_16_64_32
GCCCACCAGCTCTCGGGCGACATCGTGCGAGTGGGCGGGGAGGATGTCGGCGGGGTCGCCGTCGTACCAGCCGCCGTAGAGGCGGTAGACGTTTCGGGCCACGAACTCCGGGTGGTCGTAGATCGGCCGCAGCCAGGGCTTGTCCGTGGCCGGGTAGTCGATCTCGCGCACGATGTCCTCCAGCCATTTGCCCTCGTTCATCCTGGCCACGACCTGGTCGTGGATGGAGCGCAGGAAGGCGGCCGTGGAGGTCAACGCCTCCTGGATGCGCTCCTCGCCGGAGAGGGAGGGGCCGTGGCCGGGGAGGAGGTGGAGGGGTCGGAGCGCGGCCATCGCCTCCAGGGCCTGTGCCCAGTCCAGGGCGTAGCGCTGAACCTTGTAGGGGTTGCCGGCGTTCGGCGAGGACCAGACGAAGGTGTCGCCGGTGCACAACACGCGGCGGCCGGGGCACCACACCCACGTCTCATCGTCCGTCTCGCCGCGGGCGTGGCGCAGCTCGAAACGCTCGCCGCCGACCGTGGTGACCAGCGCCTCATTGTAGACCTCGTCCGGGTATGTCCAGGGCGCCGTCGAGAAGAGGCGGGCGGTCTCCGGCATGTTGAACTGGACGCGGTTGATGAAGTCGTTCTGCGGGCCCAGGCGGCGGTAACGGTCGAAGCGGCGCGGCAGGTCCTGGTGGGCGATGATGCGCGGGCGGGGGTGGCCGCGGGCCTCCGCGTCCGCCAGGAAGCCCGGGGCGCCGGTGACGTGGTCGATGTGGCCGTGAGTGTAAACGATCGCCTCCACGGGCGCCTGCGAGTGGTTGGCGCGCAGGTCCTCGAGGAGGCGAGGGGCGAACCGGCCAACGGTGGTGTCCACGACGAAGATGCGGTCGTCGCACAGGAAGGCGGTGCAGGTCCCGAACGATGGAAAGAACACCACCCCTTCGCTGACTACCTCGGACGAGCCGCGAAAGAAGAAGGCCGCCTCCTCGACCGACTGGCTACGGCGCTGGTCTTCGGGGACGGTCGTCATCTTCGGCCTCCTTGGGGACGAATCTCCGAGCGTGCGGGGCGTCTCGCGCGCATTATACCGCGCGGGAGTCCGGCGAACGGGGAGCACGGAGGGACGGCTGAGTCTATGTTGAGCCGGCTGTGTCGATCGGAGCGTTCGCTGCCGCCGGGGGAGAGTTCCCGCCAAAGGTGGGCCTGCGCGGCCCGCCGGGATCGCGGACGAGAACCGCCCTGGCCAGCGCGCCGGCGATGCCCAGGCCTATGAGCGGCAGGGCCAGAGCCGGATGCAGGACGCCAAGCGCGACGAAGAGGAAGGACACTATGATCCCCCCGCACACGCCCACCAGGGCGGCGGGCCACAGAACCCGGCTGACGTCCTGCCCCTCCCGCCGTTGCATCCGGCCGTGCCTAGTAGTCGTTGGCCAGGTGGTCGAGGCCCAGGGGCCAGGCGCCGACGTAGAGAGGGGAGGCGCGCAGCAGCATGTCCAGCGCTACCATCGGCGCCAAGACCGTATAGAGCCACCAGTAATATAGCATCGCTATCTCCAAACCCCGGAATTTGTCCGCTAATAATAGACGCGAGCGACGCCGCGGTGTTACAACACGCCCGGGATTTCAGCGCCGATCCCTGAGCGGACGTTGCGGCCAGGCGGCAGATTTCTTCCTGCTCCGCTAGGGGGCATTGCGCAGGACATTGAACCCGGACCCGGGGATATACCGGACACAATCGGTGATCCGACCGCCCGCATTGCAGAACATATGATCGCGGAGGGAGCTAGTGGGTGTATCGATCTGCCGCGATGGGCGTCTTTGTATAGTGCAGGGGCTTGGCAAAATCCGCGATAACGTATACTGTATGTGGGGCGAAACGTGGCGACGGTAAGAGCAGCGATATTCTCCCGCTACGTCCGCGAGCCGGTAGTGATGGCGGTCGCGTACCTGCTGTACTTCCTGGTGCGCGGCCATGCGGTGGAGCGGACAGCGGACGCGTTCAGGAACGCGGGCCAGCTCATTCGCCTGGAACGGGACATCGGCATGTTCCGGGAGCTTTCGCTTCAGGCCGCCACGCTGCCGTATGAAGGGTTGACCCACCTGTTCAACGTCATCTACTTCTACGGCCACTTCCCGCTAATCATCGTCGTGGGGGCGTGGCTCTTCTGGAAGCACCCGCCGGTGTACAGCCTGATCCGCAACGCCTTCCTGGCCTCGGGCGCGATAGCGCTGGTGATATTCGCGCTCTTCCCCGTCGCGCCGCCGCGCCTCATCGGCGCCGGGTTCATCGACACCCTCCAGTTCACCATCGCCCTCACCTATAACAACTCACCCGGCGTGAACGAGTTCGCGGCGGTGCCCAGCATGCACGTGGGCTGGAACCTGCTGCTGGCGATGGGCCTCTTCTTGACGGTCCGCAATCCGGTAGTGCGCGGCGTGGCGTTGCTCCTTCCGCCGGCCATGATCGTGTCCACCGTGGCCACCGGCAACCACTACCTGCTGGACGCGCCACTGGGCATCATGACGGCGCTTTCCGGGTTGATTATCGCCCTGCTCGTCCGGCGCTACTGGCCGCAGATAGAGCGCCGCCTCCCCACCTGGCTGCGGGACCTCGACAGGCCCCCGGCCAGAACTGAACTTGCCTGACTCCGCGCCAGCGCCTAAGAAACGCTCCCCTCGGCCAGCATCACGGTGTTGGACAGCAGCATCGCTACCGTCATGGGGCCGACGCCGCCGGGAACCGGCGTGATGGCGCCGGCGACCCTCGACACCCCCGCGAAGTCCACATCGCCGACGAGACGGCGGCCGCTCTTGCGGGAGGCGTCGTCCACCCAGTTGTTTCCCACGTCGATGACGACTGCGCCGGGCTTCACCATATCGGCCGTGATGGCCGCCGGCGACCCCATGGCGGCGACCAGGATGTCCGCGCGGCAGGTGAATTCCCCCAGGTCGGCTGTCCCCGTGTGGCAGACCGTCACCGTCGCGTTGGCGCGGGCGTTCTTCTGCATCAGGATGGCCGCAAGCGGCTTTCCCACGATGTTGGACCGCCCGCAGACGACGACATGCTTCCCGGAAGGCGGGTGGCCCGTGCGGTGGAGCATTTCCATGACGCCGGCGGGGGTGGCGGGGTGGGGACACGGCTCGCCGCGCAGCAGGCGGCCCTGGTTCACGGCCGTGACGCCGTCCACATCCTTCGTGGGGTCGATGGCGTTGATGGCCGCGGACTCGTCCAGGTGCGGCGGCAGCGGTAACTGGAGGAGCACGGCGTGGAAGCGGCGGTCTTCGTCCACATCAAGAATGTGGGAGATAAGCTGCTCCTGGGAGATCGACTCGCTCAGGGGGTACGTCTCGGAGAAGATCCCCGTCTCCTCGGCGGCGTCGCCCTTGGAGCGCACGTAGGATATCGAGGATGGGTTTTCGCCGACGAGGACGAATGCCAGACCGGGGATGACTCCCCGCCTGGCCAGCTTTCGCACGCGCCTGGCTACCTCTGCGCGTATCTCCTGGGCGATGGCGCGGCCGTCGATGATCTGGGCGGGCATGCGGCCCTATCATAGCGCAACGGCCTCGCAGACGCCCATGTCAGTGGACTGACAGAGCCGGGCGGCTGTCTAGTGGACAGTGGACAGTCGATAGTGGGCAGGGGACAGACGAGCAGGCGGCGGCGCGCGTTGACAGCGGCGGCGGCGCCTCCTACGATACGTCGCACTAGAGGAGGTCAGATATGTCCGACACGTACCACGAGGGGAACCGCCGGCTGCAGGACCGCTTCGACACCCGCCGCCTAGCCGACCGCCTGGACGAGGCTATCGTGAGCGATACGATAGGACCCAACGACAGGGCGTTCA
>MGNZ01000010.1:4554-4794 GCA_001795235.1 Chloroflexi bacterium RBG_16_64_32
CGAACTACGACGGCAACGGGATGTACCTTTCGATGGGGAACCTGCTGGCGAACCCGCACGTGGGGCTGCTGTTCATCGATTTCGAGCACGGCCACCGGATGCGGCTGAACGGGGAGGCGAGCATCGAGGAGAACGATCCGCTGATGGCGGAGTACCCGGAGGCGCAGTTCATCGTCCGGGTGCGGGCGCGGCAGGTGTTCCCGAACTGCCCTCGCTATATCCACCAGTACCGGCTGGTGG
>MGNZ01000010.1:4820-4895 GCA_001795235.1 Chloroflexi bacterium RBG_16_64_32
CGGGGTGCGAGACGCCGGTGCCGGGCTGGAAGCGCAGCGGCCTGACGGCGGGTGATGTGCTGCCGGCGAACGACC
>MGNZ01000010.1:4905-5854 GCA_001795235.1 Chloroflexi bacterium RBG_16_64_32
CGCGAGCCGGGAGGTGATTTAGGCCTAAAGCAGCGTTAGGAACTCGTCGATGGTGAGCCCGGCGTCTTCGATTATCGCGCGCAGAGTACCTCGTGGTACTTCACGTCGGTGCATCGGAACCGTGACAAGGAATGCAACCCCTTCTTTCTTGAGGGATACGTGACTGCCCTTCTGCCGCGCAACCTCCCAGCCTGCCCGCTCCAGCGCCCGGACCGCCTCTTGCGGGCGAACCGAGGGCAGGCGCTTGGTCAAGCGGAGGAGACCTCTACAGTCTCGCGGTCCGGAATAGGGATTCCCTGCTCGCGGGCGGTCTCCAGCCAGAGCTCGATGGCCTCTCTGATCTGGTTGCGCGCCTCGGCACGGGTGGCGCCCCAGGAGTGGCAGCCCTTGAGGACGGGCACGTAGACGTGAAAGCCGCCGTCTTCATCCGGCTCGAAGACTACTTCGAATCGCTGAACGAGCTCACGCTTGGCCACGACGCTTCCCATTATAGCGCGCGGGGCCGCGACGCGGGCGGCCGGATAGCGTACAAGGGCGAGCCCGGCCCCTGGGGGTTCAAGCCGCAGGAGCTGGAGGGGGCGATGGGGAAGCTTCCGGACGCGATATCTCCCTGACCAGGGACGTCAGCGCTCCCACGTCCGCCTTTCGCGAGCCGAAGACCCTGACCTTGTACTGCTTGTCCAGCTTCAGCGCTTGAATAAGGTGCTTGATGTAGCCGTCCGTGGCGAATACGTCGCAGTAGGGAAGGACGGTCGCCGCGATGAGCACGTCGTTCAGATCGCTGCCTTTGGGCTTCCTCTTCTGGCCCCAGAAAACCATGCCCGCGCGCAGCGATGAGTACACATCGACAAACGGGGCGGCCGTCATTTGTCCGGAGTCGAGGAATGCGATTAGCTCCTTATTGGTTGCCTCGCAACCCAGGAGCTCGCGATATGCGCGCAACAGGTCA
>MGNZ01000011.1:0-1329 GCA_001795235.1 Chloroflexi bacterium RBG_16_64_32
ACGCTCTACATTGACGGCCCTCAGACCTGCGGCGCCCTCGCCTCAGTCCTTGACCTCTCGCTCCCTACGATGACCGGCATCCTCACCCGCCTGGACCGCCGCGGCTACCTCGAGCGCGAGCGCGATAGCGCGGACGGCCGCCGGGTGGTGTCCAGCCTCTCCCTCCGGGGCGGCGAGCTCGTGGACCGCATGTGGGCGTCCGGACGTGAAGAGCTGGCCCGCGTTCTCTCCGACGTGGCGGAGGAGGACCTCCACACCGTAGAGCGGGCGCTTCGGGTTCTCATAGACGCTCTATCGTCCTCCCCGGCCCACGCTTACCCCGCCCAGATGTCGTCCCCACGCTGATGCGCTGGCTCAGGCCGCTGCGGACCTTCTGGCGCTTCCTCTATCCAGTGACCCTGCTGGCGGCCGGCCTGACCACCCTGGTGGCGCTCTTAGTCCGGTCCCGCCGTCGGCCGGGGAACGCGAAGCGGAGGGCCGAGGACGAGGCGCCACCTGCAGTAGCCGCAGACGAGTCTTTGGGCTGGCTGACTGGCATCACCAATATCGCCCTCGTCCGCAAGCCCGTGGTGTTCCTCACGGCGGCGGTCGTCGCTCTCGTCGGGCTCTACTCCGCGTTCGACATCCAGCAGGAGCTGTTCCCGGAAATCGACTTCCCCGCGATCACGGTCATCACCCGTTTCCAGGGCGCTTCCCCGGAGTCGATCGTCGATCTGGTCACGGAGCCCACCGAGAGCGCGATCAGCAACGTCGAGGGGCTGCAGCGCCTCCAGTCCACCACAGCCGAGGGCGTCTCAGTCGTTGTGGCCGAGTTCGACTTTGGCACCGACACGGAGACGAAGGAACGCGAGATCGCCAGCGCCCTGCAACGGCTGGACCTGCCGGACGGCGCGGACACTCCCACCGTTAGCCGCATCGACTTCGGCGACTTCCCCATCGTGGCGATAACCGTTTACGGGGAGAGCAGCCCGGAAGAACTCGAGGGCGCTGTCCGAGACTCTGTGGTGCCGGCGCTAATGAGGATAGACGGCGTGTTCACCGTGAGCGTCACGGGCACGCAGGAGTCGTTGCTCGTGATCGCCCTGGACCCCGTGCGCATGGCCGAACTCGGCGTCACCGTCAGCGACGTAGCGCTGACCCTGAACGGCAGCGGGATATCCACCCCGTCCGGGTTCGTGCTGGAGGGCGGGTTGACCCTGCCCGTACGCACGGTCCAGCCGCTGGAGTCGCCGGAGGATATCGCCTCCTTGCCTCTGGTGAGAGCTGTGCCGAGCGGGGGCGGCGAGGAGGTGTTGCTGGGCCACGTTGCGCGGGTGGCACTGGCGCCGT
>MGNZ01000011.1:1342-3660 GCA_001795235.1 Chloroflexi bacterium RBG_16_64_32
GGCGATCGCCCGCACCAACGGCCAGCCGAGCCTGGCCCTGGGCGTCTTCAAGTCGCAGGAAGCGAACACCGTACAGACAGCCAACGATGTCGAGCGGGCGGTGAAAGAGCTCGAGGGCCGGCTGCCGGAGGGCGTTCAGGCGACCGTCCTGTTCGACCAGTCCGAGCTCATCGAAGACTCCATTGACTCGCTGGTCAGAGAGGGGCTGCTCGGCGCTGCGTTCGCCGTGGTGATCATACTGATCTTCCTGGTGAGCGTGCGCGCGACGATCGTCACCGCGGTGTCCATACCGCTGAGCATGCTGGCGGCGATCGCCGTGCTCAACTGGCAGGGCGTGACCCTCAACATCATGACGCTGGGCGGCCTGACCATCGCCGTCGGCCGCGTGGTGGACGATTCCATCGTCGTGTTGGAGAACATCTACACGCACGCCCGCCGCGGACAACCCCTGACCAGGGCCGCCCTCGACGGCACGCGAGAGGTGTCCACGGCTATCTTCTCGTCGACGCTCACAACCGTGGCCGTGTTCCTGCCCCTGGCCTTCATCGGCGGGATCGTGCAGGAATCGTTCCTGCCGCTGGCGCTGGCGGTCACTTTCGCTCTCTTCGCGTCTCTGGTCGTCGCGCTCACCGTCGTCCCGGCGCTGAGCCTGGTCTTCATCCCCGCGATGCGCCTTCAGGACGACGACACCTGGCTGCAGCGGCTGTACACGCCGGCGCTTCGCTGGAGCCTGGGCCACCGCTTCCTCACGCTGTTCGCAGCAGCCGCCCTCTTCGCGGGCAGCTTCGCCGCCCTGCCGTACATAAACTCCAGCTTCCTGCCCAGCGCCGGCTGGGACGCAGTGGCCGGACGCATCGAGCTGCCGGCCGGCACGCCGATCTCCATCACCGCCGCGAGGGCCCGGGAGATAGAGGCCGCCTTCGCCGAGATCGAAGCGATTGACAGGTATCAGCTCATCGTCGGCCAGACGGACGTCAACAACCCGGGGTCGTTCCGCGGCGGCATCCCCGGCTCGAACACGATCGACGTGTTCCTCACGTATAAGGACGGCGCCGACATCGACGAGGAGGCGGCGCGGGCCCGGCGCATCGTATCCGGCTTCGAGGACGTCACGGCGAACATTCACGTCATCGCGCCCAGCTTTGAGACCGACCGCGTCGAGATAGTGGTGAGCGGTGATTCGGCCCAGGCTGTGGCGTCGACGGCGGGGGAAGTCACGGGCCGCCTGGGCGACGTCTCCGATCTGGAGAACCTCGACAACGACGTCGCCGAATCCGCTCCCGAGCTGCTGGTGATGGTGGATGAGGAGCGGGCCGCCCAGTACGGCCTGACACCGGGCCAGTTGGCCCTGGAGGTCCGTCGCCTGCTGGTGGGGGCGCCCCTGGGCTCGCTGCAGATCGGAGGCGAGCGGGTGCCCGCCGTTTTACGGGTCGGCAGCGGGGAGGGCGCGGCGGCGGAGTCCGTCGGACGGCTCGTCCTGGCCCTTCCCGGCAACCCCAGCCTGGCCGACCTGGCCGAGTTGGAGATGGCGGCAGGGCCCGCGACGATAACGCGTGTCGATCAACGGCGAGCAGCCACCATCACGGCGAACATCGTGGGCACTGACCTGGCCGGCCCTTCTGACAAGGTGGACGAGATCGTGGCGGAAGTGCAGTCAGACCCGGAAGTCCAGATCCGCGTCGGCGGCATCTTTGAGCAGCAAGAAGAGGCTTTCTCCGACCTCTATCTCGCCATGGCCATCGGCGTGATTGTAGTGTACATCGTAATGGTGGCCTCCCTGGGATCCCTTATGAACCCCTTCACCATCCTGTTCAGCCTTCCATTCATATCCATCGGCGCTTTGCTCGCCCTGTTTATCACCGGCCGCGATCTTGGCCTGCCCGCCCTCATGGGCCTGCTCATGCTCATCGGTATCGTCGTCACCAACGCTATCGTCCTCATCACCTTCGTGGAGATGCTCAGGGGGCGTGGGCTCTCGGTAAGGGAGGCGATCCTTCAGGGCGGACGCAGCCGGGTGCGGCCTATCCTCATGACCGCCTTCGCCACCATCTTTGCCCTCATCCCTCTGTCACTGGGCATCAGCGGCGGTGGAATAATCATCGCCGAGGAGTTGGCCACCGTGGTCATCGGCGGACTCCTCACTTCCACCCTCCTCACCCTGGTGGTGATCCCCGTGATCTACAGCCTCTACGCCGACGTGGCTGTCCGCCTGCGGGGCGGGACCGAACCGGCCCGCTAGGAGGCGTCGAGGGAGCGCCTTGACCTATTCCGACCCGACGTCCTGCGGGCGGCGCTCGAGGCGAAGCTCATGCGCTTGG
>MGNZ01000011.1:3741-5592 GCA_001795235.1 Chloroflexi bacterium RBG_16_64_32
GCACGCTTGTCATAACGTTTCTTGCCCCGGCCCAGCGCTATCTCCAGCTTCGCGCGACCGTCCTTCAGGTATAGACGCAACGGCACCACCGTCACGCCCTCTGACTCCACCGCTCGCGCCAGTTCCGCGATCTCCTTCCTGTGAAGAAGCAGCCGGCGCCGCCTCGTCGGCTCGTGGTTCGCCGATGCCGCCGGCGGGTAGTGCGCCACGTGCGCGCCCACCAACCACATCTCGCCGTCGTCGGGCCGCACGTAGGCCTCGCGGATGCTCACGCGCCCCTGACGGATGGACTTGATCTCCGTGCCTAGGAGAGAGAGGCCGGCCTCCAACGTGCGCACGATATGATAATCGTGTCCGGCCTTACGGTTGACGGCGATGTTCTTTTCGCCCACGGTGCTCCCGCCAGGGGAGGGCTTTACATAATCTTACGGCGCCGCTTGCGCCAGATTATCCCGCAAGAAATCGATCGCGGCGAACAGCTGGACATCCCGGTTCCCTTCGATATCCGTCTCCGATGGGAGGACCTCCAGGTCGGGCTCAATGCCCACGGCCTCTATCTGCTCGCCATTCGGGCACACCCACCGAGCGATGGTGACATACAGCGCACCGTCGTTGGACAGCTCCCGTAGATGGTTGACAGAGCCTTTGCCGAATGTTTGCTCGCCGACAAGGGTTGCCCGGCCATTGTCCCGCAGGGCGCAGGCCAGCACCTCGGACCCGCTGGCGGAGCCCGGTCCCACCAGGAGCACCACAGGTATGTCCGTGGCCTCGCCACCAGGATCAGCTCTGAACACCGTTTCCTGGCCATTGCGGTCCACCTGGACCAGGATGACCCCATCGTCCAGGAACGTGTCCGCCACCTCAATCGTCGCGTCCAGGCCGCCTCCTGGGTTGCGCCGAAGGTCCAGGATCACCCCCGTGTCCCCCTCGTCCACCACCCGCTGCAGCTCGTCGCGTAGCTCCACCACCGCCGGGTCGGTAAACTGCTGCAGCTCGATGTAGGAGAACTCGGTCACCGGATCACCCGTCGCGTCCTCGATCTCCCGTGTGAACACCGTCGGTATCTCGATCGTCCCGCGGGTGATAGTTATCTCCTCGCTGACCCCATCGAGGTGCTCCACCCCCAGCAGTACGTCCGTGCCGTCAGGCCCGCGGATGACTGTCACGGCCTGGGCCACTGACCAGCCCTCCGTCGACTCTCCGTTCACGGCAAGAATGCGGTCGCCCGCACGTATACCGGCATTCTCCGCCGGCGAATCCCGGAACGGCGTTACGACAACGATGTTCCCGGTCACGGGGTCCTGCTCTACCTGTGCCCCTATCCCCTCAAACGCGCCCGAAATGATATCTATTCCCAGGGAGTAGGATTCCGGGTCTATGTACACAGTGTGAGGATCGCCCAGGGCCTGTAGGACCCCGTTGATCGCACCGATTCTCAGGATGTCAGGGGTCACCGCCTCTGGATCAACGAAATCCTCTTTCAGGATGCGGTATATCTCCTCCAGTATCCCGAAATCACTCTCGTCTATGGCCGTCCCCGCCGGGGGTACGGTGCTTGTGCCCTGATCCTCGCCGACGGCATATCCCACGACGCCCGCCAGGACGATGGCCAGGGCCACCGCCAGCGAGGCCATACTCCATTTCATCGCTTTCCACATGGTTACAACCGTTTCAGTTCACGTATAGCGCGGGACATAACGGAGATACCACAGCTTCCACTCACACTGGACATCTCAGCGCCGCTAACCAGTCCCCAATCCTCGCTAGATCGCTCGTTAGGACCGTACTCTGTTCTAGTCTAGCACCGCCCGCGAGTCGCTGGCAATTCTCTCGCGACACCTCTGACGCCGC
>MGNZ01000012.1:0-1839 GCA_001795235.1 Chloroflexi bacterium RBG_16_64_32
CCATCGACGTGCCCGCGCCCAGCGGCACCGTCTACCGCGCCATCGCCCCTGGCCGCGTCGCCTTCGCCGGACGCTTCGGCTCCTGCGGCCTCACCGTCCAGGTCGACCACGCCAACGGCTGGCGCTCCCACGTCTGCCACCTCAGCGCCTTCCACGTCACCGCCGGCCACAACGTCTCACAGGGCCAGTTCATCGGCGACGTCGGCGCCACCGGCCAGGCCGACGGCCCTCACGCCCACATCAACCTCTTCTCGCCCACGGCGCGCCCCGGCTCCCGCTACGTCCCCTGGGTCGGCAAATGGGCCGTCGACCCCCTCGCCTACATCGACCCATCGAACACCCCGCGGCCCATCTACTACACCGTCGTCCCAGGCGACACCGCCAGCCAGATCGCCCAGCGCCACGGTCTCTCCTGGGTCGCCTTCGCCCGCCTCAACCCCAGCGGCCCGCCCTCCGGCAACTGGAACCTCATACACCCAGGAGAGAAGTACCGTGTCGCCTGAGCAACACCGACCGCCCGCCTTCCCTACCGCGCCCACGCTCGCCGTCGCCATCGCCAACGCCGACCACCACGCCGCCGCCCTCGTGCTCCTCACCGCCGCAGCCGAGACCATCACCGCGGACAAGGAGGCGCAGCGGCAGTCCGCCGAAGGAGGGCGCCATCGTCAACCGCAGCAAGCCACCCAAGCGACGGCCAGGCGGCCAGCCAGGCAACACTAACGCCCTCACCCACGGCTTCTACTCCGACTCCTTCTCCAAGGCCGACCAGGCCACCTACAACACCGCCCTCGGCCTCTCGCCCACCGACCTCCACGACGAGATCGCCACCCTGCGCACCCGCCTCAAGAAGCTCATCGACGCCGAGCCCTCCGCCTTCGAGCTCCTCGTGAAGGCCATGGGCCAGCTCGCCCGTCTCGCCGCCACGCACTACCACCTCTCCGGCTCCGCCCAAGACCAGCTCACCGCCGCCATGCGCACCGTCCTGGAGGACATCGAACGAACACTCGGAAGCGAAGGAGACTGACCATGGACGAATTCTTTACCGACTGCGAGACCGGCGCCGTCGCCGTCCAGACCGCAGCCCTCGCCGCCGTCGCGATCGGCCTCGCCGCCTTCGCCTTCACCGCCGCCTACATCGTCCGCACCATTAAGGGTTGGCGAACCTGGACCGGCGACGACAAGTAAACCGTCACACGCTCCCTCCCTCGCGGCCCGGCCGGGCCGGGGCCACCACTTAGAAGCGCCCCTCGCTCGCAAGGCCCGCCCGCCCCTCGCTGTAGACGCTCCCCCCGGCAACGGCCCCCAGGCCTGCCTACCCCACCCCTCGGGCGGGCGCTCGCTCCCCGTGTTGCATGGACCGGCGGCGGCGTAGAACGTTAGTCAACAAAGAGCGTAGATAGCGCCGACACGCCGGCCTGCACACTCACCCCGCCCCACCCGTACACGCCTACGGCGTGGCTGGCCCCGATCCCGCCGTCCGCTTCGGTCGCCTCGCCTAACAAACACAGGCAATCATCACGCCCAGGGCTGCCGGCCGCCCTCTGGGCCTGGTCGCTCGCCGCGCCTGGCACGCACTATGCGCATAGTGCGCACCACCCTGAGGGGCAAGGGCGCGGCTCCCTAGACATAAACCCTTTATGTCTCCCAGGCCAGGACGACCCGCCTGCCGGCCACGTCGGCGGCGTCCGCCTCGGCCCGTTCGCCGGTTGGCGCCACTCCCCACGCAGGCTCCCCCCGCCCCTCAGTCCGGCTCCGGCCTCGCGTCCGACCGCCTCCGGCGCCCAGCATGGCAACCCCGCGCTCGCGGCTTCGCGCCCCCCGCACCAGCCGGCCCGTTCA
>MGNZ01000012.1:1975-3880 GCA_001795235.1 Chloroflexi bacterium RBG_16_64_32
TTCAGGGCGGCGGCCCTTGGGCCGGCCACACCCCCGCTCGCCGCCAGCGCCCGCCCCAAACGACCGACCCCCACCCTATCTGCGCAGATTGCAGTCGTTTTCCCCAAAAGCACCGTCGTTTTACACTAGCGGTAGCGCCTCCGGCGCCGAACAAAGGAGGCCTCCGGCACTTTTACAGTGAACCGCTGCCCGCCGGTGCCGGCTGGCGCGGGCACGGGGCTTTTTAGCACGGCCTGGCGTCGGCGCAACCCTTTCAGGGTGCTCCGCTCCGCTACGCCCTCCGGTGCGCCTCCGCCTCTACGGCCGTGCTGCGCCCCTCCTTGGCCCGCGCCGGGCCGCCCCCGTCGGGGGGCGGTTCACAGGGCTGGGCTAGAAAGGGGTCTCGCGTGCTCGTAGGTTGTCGCGGTAACTGCGTCGGTGGGTGCGTCTGCACCTGCGCCGGCTGCGGCGTCCGCCTCGGCTCGCCGGCCTGGTGCGCCTGCGGCCGCTGCTGCGCCTGCTGCCGGTCCTTCGCTTGCGGGCGTCTCTGCTGCCAGCAACGCCGGCCCGGTCCGGCCCGCCAGGATCCCCGCCAGCTCCGTTTCAACATCGTCCAGGTCAAGTGAAAGGAGAAGCGCGATGATCTACCTCAGACGGCCCAACGGGGAGCTCCAGCTAGTGCCATGCAGCGCGTGTATCAAGGAGAGCGCAGAGGCGCAGGCCGGCCGCTGTGGTCGGCCCTGGCTAGAGGTCTGCCCTCGCTGCGGTCACTACCTTACCCCAGGAAAGGACTGTCTCGTCTGCCGGCTCCAGGCCGCCAGCCGGGCCCTGGCCGGCAGCGCAGACGGTCACTACGTCTCGGTCTACGCCGAGAAAGACATACGGCTGTGAAACTCCTCACCACCTGCCACCGCTGCGGATGCACATTCACCGTCCGAATCACCAGACTCCGCACCTGGAAATCAGGCCCCACCATAAAGCGCCTCTGCCCCCGCTGCGGCGCCATCGTTACTATCCCGGCGTCCCCGCCGGATCGAAAGGAGTCCTAGATGTCCAACCCACTCAAAGGCCCCTGCCCCCACTGCGGGGCGGAGATCTACATCCGCGTCACCGTCAGCAGCGTTCAGGTCAGCCAGCCCCCGGCGGCAGAGCGGGCCGCGCCCGCCGCCCCGCCCGCCAACGGCAGCCGCCCCACCTGCGAGGACTGCGGCGCCACCGGCGCCATCCTTGAGCAGACCGTCAAGAAGGCGGGCAAGAACCAGGGGCGCATGTTCAGCGCCTACACCTGCCCCAACGACGGCTGCGACTCCTTCGGCGACATAATCGCCGACACCTTCCGCTTCCTGGACGGCCGCAAGCAGGCCGCCCGCGCATAGACAACCACCGGCCCGCCGGGGGGTTAGCCCCCCTTCCCCTCCGGCGGGCCACCAGTAGGGGCGGAGCCCCCGTGCCCGCCCGGAGAGGAGGACCACCGTGGCAGACATCCAGCCCATCGGCTCCAGCAGCGTCGAACTCAGCCGCTACAAGGACGGCACCTACGGCCACGTCATCAAGCTCTACTTCCACGAGGGCGACTCAGACGACAGCATCATCGCCCGTCACAAGCAGATCGACCAGCGGCTCCGCCAGGAATACCACAGCAACGGCAAGGAGCAGGCGGCATGAGCAACTGGAGCCTCTATTGCCCCATCTGTCACAAGCTCGCAAGCCGGAGCTTCTGGCCCCTACAGGCCTGGTGGTGCCGGCGCTGCGACCTCTGGACGCTGATCACCCCATTCACCGGCACCGCCAACGGCTGGTACACACCATAGGAGGCAAACATGGAAACCATCACCCTCTTCTACCACGACCACCCGGCCTGCACCGCAGTCTTCTTCACCATACCCACCGCCACCACCTGCCCCGCCTGCGGAGCCCAAACCTTCT
>MGNZ01000012.1:4441-12365 GCA_001795235.1 Chloroflexi bacterium RBG_16_64_32
GCAACCCCCACCCAGGCTGCACCTGTCCCTGGCACACCCGAAAGCCTGGGCGCTGCTGCATCCTCGACAGGGTATCGCCGCCGCCCAGAGACACGCGCCGCCGCCGCACCCCCAGCCGGGCCGGTCAGTATCGGGAGCAGCTACAGAAGTGACCAGCAAGCGGGGCGGCCGCCGGCCAGGCGCGGGAGCGCCCAGGGGCAACCGCAACGCCCTCCGCCACGGGCGCTACGGCGCCGACCGCGACCTCAGCCTCGCCCTGGCCGGCCTCAGCGCCGCGCAGCGCCGCCAGCTGCTCCCCTACCTCCGCGCCACCAGCGCAACAATCAAACGCCGGCAGGCCTGGATAGCGCCCCGTCAGGAAGCGGGCCACCCCAAAGTCGTACCCATCCGGCCCCTACCTTCCGCCACAACAACAACACACGCGGAACAATCAAACCAGGGGCCGCTCAGGGAGCTCGCCTTCCGCCTCGCCTCCCACGGCTTTGTCGGCGCCGACGGCTTCGTCCGCGCCCATTCGCCCGCCGCCTACGTCATCGAAGCCATCAGCGACCACCTGGACTCCCTCGATGACGACACCTACAAGCGTCTCAAGAACCCCGGCGGCCTCATACGCGCCGCCGTCCACGAAGAGATCGCAGACAGGGACAACGGCGCCCTCCGCTGCCCCTGGTGCCCCTGGCGCAGCCAGGAGAAAGGACAGCGAACGTCATGACCTGCAGCAACCGCGACTGCCCCGACTGTCACCCCGAGGACGGCCCGCCTTCCGAACCCGCCTGGGCCTGGCCCTGGTCCCTCGCCCTCCTCCTCCTCCTCTTCGCCCTCGCCTACTCGTTCGTCAACAGCGGGGCCTTCCGCCCGGACGTCACGCCGTGACTCTCTCGGACTACCGCCGTCTCTGGCGTCGCGCCTGCGCCGAGGCCGCAAGATCAGGCTACCCACGCCGCGCCTGCTTCTACAAGCTCGCCCTAAAGGCCCGCCGCGCTCAAGGCCAACGCTGGCTCATTATCTCCAACCAGCAGCTCGCGTTTACCGACCTCTACCCGCTGCGAAAGGAACCGCCATGCCCGACATCCTGACCCACGGACGCATCCAGAAAGGCCCCACGCTACGCTGGGACAAGCTGGGCCGCCCCTACCTAGAACTCACCGTGGCCCTCGACTACGTCGACGACCTACCGCTGTTCATGCAGCAGGTCCCCGCCGACCAGGCCATCAACTTCGCCACCAGAGCCGAGCAACCGCCGCTGTTCGAGACCCCATGACCCACCACGCCCTCTGCCCCCGCTGCGGCGGCCCGCTCTACGAAGGGAGCGACATCCACGGCCGCTACCGCTCCTGCCTCAACTGCGGCTTCCTGGACGCCCTCGACGGCTACGACCCCGAGGGCAAGCGCCACGGGCCCCGCCGCAACCAGCAAGGCTCCAACCGGAAGGGGAAGCTACGCGGGATGACCGCTCGCCAGCGCAGTCACTAAGCCCATGGAACCCGCGGCTCGTAGCCTTGGACGCGGCTAAAAATTTGACCCCCAGCTCAAATTTTTCCCCGCTCAGAGCGCCACCGCTCAGAAACGACGCCGCCGCCAGGGCGCCGGGGCGCATCCCGACCGCACCGCCAGCACCACCGCACCCACCACCAGCGCCACGCCCCCGACGAGCACAACCACAGCCAAAAGCAACTCCCACACAGCGCCCGCTATCATAGGCGTGTGATCCGCTTACGTCCATACCAGGCCGAGCCCGCCCGCGCCGTCCTCGCCGACGTCCGCTCCGCCCGCGGCTCCACCTTCACCGTCATGATGTCGCGCCAGGCCGGCAAGAACGAGCTCAGCGCCTGGCTCGAAAAGGTCCTCCTCACCCTCCACATCGCCAGCGGCGGCACCGGCGTCAAGTGCGCCCCCACCTTCCGCCCCCAGCTCCTCACCAGCATCGAACGCCTGCGAAAGCACCTCACCGACGCCGGTTACGGCAAGCGCATCCACGCCGCCGAGGGCTTCAAGCTCGGCGTCGGCAAGGCCCTCTGGACCTTCCTCAGCGCCAGCCCCGACACCAACGTCGTAGGCGCCACCGCCAGCATCCTCCTGGAGGCCGACGAGGCCCAGGACATCGCCCCCGACAAGTTCAACAAGGACTTCCGCCCCATGGCGGCCACCACCAACGCCACCACCGTCCTCTACGGCACCCCCTGGAGCGACGACACCCTCCTCCAGACCACCATCGCCTCCAACCTTGAACGCCAGCGCGACGACGGCTACCGCCGCCACTTCGAGTACGACTGGCGGGCCGTCGCCGCCCACAACCCCGCCTACGCCCGCTACGTCGAGGCCGAGCGCCAGCGCCTCGGCCCCACCCACCCGCTATTCACCACCCAGTACGAGCTGTCAACCCTGCCAGGTAAAGGCCGTCTCCTGTCGCCCGCCCAGCTCGCCAACATCGCCGGCCTCCACCAGCGCGAGCACCACCCGATAGCGGGCCTGCTGTACGTGGCTGGCCTGGACGTGGCCGGCGAAGATAGCGCCGAGCTCAAGGTCAGGGACCGCGACCACAACGTCCTCACCATCGCTCGCGTCACCCTGCCCGAGCCGCAGGAGAAGCACCTGCCGCCCAAGGTGGAGGTCGTCGCCATCTACGACTGGCAAGGCACCGGCCACGACGCCCTCTACGCCCAGGTCTCCGGGATCCTCAAAGACCACTGGCGCGTCCGCCACGTCGCCGTGGACGCCACGGCGGCCGGCGAAGCCGCCGCCATCCTCCTGGCCCGCACCCTCGGCCCCAGCCGCGTCACCCCCTACCGCTTCACCCAGCAGAGCAAGTCCCACCTTGGCTACGCCCTCCAGGCCTCGGCCAACACCGCCCGCCTCAAACTCTGGGCCTCCGACGGCACGCCGGACCACCAGGAGGCCACCCGCCAGCTCCGCCTCTGCCGGGCCGAGTACAGGCCCAACCGCACCGTCGCCTGGCACGTCGACCCCGCCGACGCCCACGACGACTACGTCGTTTCGATCGCCCTCGCCGTCCAGGCCGCGTCCACCCTGAAACAGCGCGCCGCCCGTGGTAGAATCCCCCACAAGGAGCGAATCTGATGCAGCAGGTCACCACAAACCCCAACGGAGCAGCGCCAGGCTCCAAGCCCCTCCCCGTCATCCTCCGCGACCGCGACAAGCCCCGCCTGGACGCCTACCGGGCCGCCCTCGCCTTCTACGGCGGCGCTCAGTGGCCCGGCGCCCGCGCCACCACCCGCCTCCGCCGCCTCACCGTCAACTACGTCCGCGCCATCGTCCTCAAGACCTCCTCCTACGTCCTCAAGGGCGCCGCCGTCTCCATCCAGCCGCACAGCGACTCCGACGAACACACCCAGGCGGCGGCGGCCGCCGAGGCCGTCCTGCAGGAGATCTCCGACAACAACTCCCTGCCCCGCCTCGACCAGGTCACCGAGATCGACGCCGCAGTCCTCGGCGACGGCGCCTACAAGCTCGCCTGGGACCCCATCGACCAAAGGGTCGCAATCACCGCCCCCGACGTCGCCGGCGTCTTCCCCTGGCCCCATCCCACCGACCCCACGCGCTTCAACCGCGTCGCCCACCGCTATCAGCTCCCCGCCGCCGACTGCCTCGCCACGTGGGGTATCGCCCCACGCAGGGACCCCACCCAGGTAATCGAGGACTGGACCGGCCGAACCCTCGACATCTACATCGACGACTTCCCCACGCCCCGCCTCAGCCTCCTCAACCCCTACGGCCTCATCCCCTTCGTCATCTTTCCCAACCAGCCCGTGCCCAAGCAGTGGTGGGGCGACAGCGACGTCACGCCCCTACAGGACGTCGCCAAGGAGCTGAACGCCGAGTACTCCCGCATCTCGAACATCATGGAGCTATCCGGCAACCCCATCACCGTCCTTGAAGGCGTCGAACAGGGCTCCAACATCGAGACGTTTCCCGGGTCCGTGTGGGAGCTCCCCGAGAAAGCCAAGGCCTACCTCCTCGACCTCCTCCAGCACGGCGGCGTCCGCATCCACCTGGACTACCTTGAGGAGGTCCGCCGCGCCCTCCACGACATCAGCGAGACGCCCCGCACCGCCTTCGGCTCCACCGACCGCGATCTCTCCGGAATTGCCCTGCAAGTGGAGCTCGAACCGCTACTGCAAAAAATTTCGAGGAAGAGGCTCACCCGCACCGACGCCTACACCACCCGCGCCGCCGTCGCCCTCCGCCTCCACGACCTCTACACCGGCACCAGCCACACCGACGCCGGCCGCATCGTCGTCAACTGGGACCCCGCCACCCCGCAGGACCGCACCCGCCAGGTCGCCGACGAGATCGCCCAGGTCACCGCCGCCCTCAGCAGCCGCCGCACCAGCATGGCCGTCCTGGGCGCCGCCGACCCCGACGCCGAGCTCCAGCGCTGGATCGAAGAAGCCCGCCAGATAGCCGAAGTTGCAACTCCAGCCACTTCACCCTAGAATTCTCCCGACATGGCAGAAGGCAACGCCGACCCCAACGCCGCCGCGATCGCCGCCGCAGCCCAGGCCACAGCCACAGCGGCAGCAGCAGCCACCGACGCCAACGGCGCCGCCGAGCTCGCCCGTCTCCAGGCCCAGCTAGAGGCCGCCACCGGCAGCGTCGCCCAGGCCTTCGCCACCACCCAGGCCGCCCTCCGCGCCGCCAACCCCACGCTCCCTGAGACCGTCTTCGAAGCCCCCGACCTGGACACCCTTATCGCCAACGTCCAGGCCCACCAGGCCACCGCCCAGCACGTCAGGGAGCAGATCGCCAACGGCGCCGCCACCACCGTCGCCGTACCCGCTAACGCCGGCACCACCCGCACCGTCACCATGCCCGCCAACGCCCGCGGCATCACCCGCATCGCCTTCGCCCTCAGCAACCCAGGCCCAGGGATGACGGAGTAGCCCCATGGCCCTAGAGACCATCACCGAAGCCAACAAATACAGCCGAACCCAGCTACTCGCCGGCGTCGTCGAGGAGATCGTTGACGCCTCCCCCATGTTCAGCCGCCTACCCTTCGACACCGTCCTCGGCAACTCCCTCACCTACAACCGCGAGAACACCCTCGGCACCGCTCAGTTCCACAACCCGGGCGACACCTGGGCCGAGTCCACTCCCACAGTCACCCCCGTCACCGCCACGTTGAAGATCGTCGGCGGCGACGCCGACCTCGACAGTTTCCTCGCCCTCACCCGCTCCAACGAGCAGGACCTCCGCGCCACCATGCTCTCCATGAAGGCCAAGGCCCTGGTGCGCACCATCGAGAACGAGCTTATCTACGGCGACGTGGACGACATCGACGCCAAGGGATTCGACGGCCTCCACGAGATCCTCGGCGTCGTCACCGGCGGCCAGGACGTCCTCGCCGGCGCAGCCACCACCGGCGGCCCCGGCACCTTCTCTAAGCTCGACGAAATGATCGACAAGGTTAAGCCCGGCCCGCCCGACGCCCTGATCATGAGCCGTCGCAGCCGCCGCCAGATCAAGAAGCTCGCCCGCTCCCAGGGCTGGGACCTCGCCCTCTCGCAGCCCCAGGGCCTCAACCGGCCCATCAACTTCTACAACGACATCCCCATCTTCATCAACGACTTCATCACCGACACCGAGGACTGCATAGACGGCGGGTTCGGCGGCAAGACCGGCGACGACACCAGCAGCATCTTCGCCGTCAAGTTCGGCGCCGAAGGGCTGCACGGCATCGACGGCGGCCAGGGAATCACCGTCGAGGACGTAGGAACCCTGGAGACCAAGGACGCCACCCGCATCCGCATCAAGTGGTACATGTCGCTCGTGCTCATGAGCACGAAGGCCCTCGCCCGCCTCAGCGGCGTGGACACCCAGGACTGGACGAACTGATGACCGGCATCTACTGCTCTCGTTGCCAGACCAACGTCAAGCTCGAACAGGACGGCCGCCGCTGCTCCAACTGCGGCAAGGTCCTCGTGATCCCCGCGCCGCAGCCACCGCCCCGCGCGCCGGTCTCCAATCCCAAGCCACCGGCCAGAAGGCCCCGCGCTAAGGCAGGGAAGGCGGCCTAGACATGGCCCTCACCGAAGCCAGCCCCCGAAACCGCACCGTCACCGCCGTCGAGACGAAGTTCAAGGTCACACTCGCCGGAACCGTCATCGCCGGTGACTGCATCGGCTACGCCTCCGGCTGGAAGCGGGCCCTCGCCACCGTCGGCACCGCCATCCAGACGAAGCTCATCGCCCTCGAAGGTGGCGTCTCAGGCGACGTCATCGAGGTCTGCCGCGAGGCCGTGATCGGCGGCTTCACCGGCGGCACCGTCGGCGGCCTCGTCTATAACGAGGAGGGTGCCGGCGTCGGCGGCGGCTACACCGAGACCGCCCCGGCCACCACGGGCGACGTCAACACCATCCTCGGCTATATCCTCTCCGCCACCGAGATCATCGTCGCACCCAGCACCCGCGCCGGCAGCACGGCCCCGTAACCGGAGGGCCAGGTGCCCACCGCCCTCGCAACCATCATCGCCAGGCTCCAGATCGCCCTGGACGACTCCGCCGCCGCGTTCTGGACCACCGCCGAGCTCACCGAGCACATCCAGCGCGCCCTCCGGGACCTGTCGCACCACATCCCGCTGGAGAAGAAGTCCACCCTCGCCACCACCGCCAGCAACCGCGAGCTGAGTATCGCCACCCTCACCAACCGCGTGGGCATCGTCGCCGTCGAATACAAGACCGGCGCCTGGCCCAAGACCTTCCAGCCGTTCAGCGTGTGGGCCGACACCCTAACCTTCACCGGCGACACCGTCCCCGACGGCGCCGACGCCGCCGTCTACTGGCACGGCCAGCACACCATCAACGGCACCAAGACCCTGCCCGAAGACCAGGACGAGACGTTGCTCTTCTGCGCCGCCGCCTTCGCCTGCGACCAGCAGGCCGCCGACGCCACCAACCAGCTCACCACCGGCGGCCCGCTCACCGACCGCGACTGGAGCTCCCGCGCCGCCAGCTTCCGCGCCCGCTACGAAGACCGGGTCAAGCCCCGTCGCGGCATCCGCACCCACAGCATGTTCGCGCCCCAGGAGCCGCTTCCCACCCAGGACACGGATCCCGGACCGTGACGTGCGCTACCAGTCCGCCGAGCTGATCGCCGCCCAGAAGGCCCACACCCGCACCCCCTACCTCCAGGTCACCATCAGCGACCGCCTCGCCGGCATCCGCCGCCTCCGGCCCGTCCAGTGGTACGCCGGGGCGGAGCCCGACGAGGGCCACGCCGCCATCGTCGCCGCCGACGGCTCCCTTATCCGCGTCCGCTTCGACGGCACCACGCTCTACCGCTCCCGCGTCGCCAACCCCACCATCGGCTCCGACTACTCCTCCTGGACCTCCTGGGGCACCTTTACCGCCGGCGTCGTCGCCCTCGCCAAGAACAACCTCGGCTACATCTGGTGCTTCGTCGCCGACTCCGCCACGCCAACCCAGGTCTGGGGCTGCTACTCCGTCACCAACGGCGACTCCTGGTCCTCCTTCACCCTCCAGTTCACCCACACCGCCGCCGTCGCCTACCTCGCCGCCTCCGGCAAGACGGGCTCCGGCGACATCGTCGTCCTCGTCGCCGCCGCCTCCGTCACCACCGTCAGCGCCTACCGCTACACTGGCACCTGGGCCGCCCCCGTCAACCAAGGCGGCCTCCCCACCATCACCGGCCTCGCCGTCGCCCACGCTGGCGACTGGAACACCCTGACCACCGGCAGTAACGCCACCGGGAACCACCTCCAGCGCCTCCTTTTCGGCGACGGCTTCATGCAAGCCCTCAACACCTGGAGCTCCGCCCTCACCGTCCACACCGCCGACACCGCCTCCGTCATCGCCATCGGCCGCCCCAACCTCGGCCGGCCCGACGTCATGCGCGCCACCTTCCGCCAGCAATACACCGGCGCCTACGCCTACGGCCGCGTCATGCG
>MGNZ01000012.1:12558-12647 GCA_001795235.1 Chloroflexi bacterium RBG_16_64_32
CGCCTCCTCGACCGCCCCCTGTCCCCCGTCCTCTCCGAAATCGTCCTCGACAACTCCAAGGGCACGTACACCGACCTCTCCGCCAGCGT
>MGNZ01000013.1:0-3498 GCA_001795235.1 Chloroflexi bacterium RBG_16_64_32
CAAATGCCAACCCACGCGTCTAGCCGCCGAGGTGCTCAAGGAGGGGGAGGCTGTTGCTTATGATCCCGTCCGCGCCCTTCGCTATCAACTCTGTCGCCTCGGCGGGATCGTCCACGGTCCAGCAGAACACCTGAAGCCCGGCCTCTCTTAGGAGCCGAGCCCTCTCGTCGCTCAAGAGTACGCGGTGCAGGCACACTCCCGGCAGGACGGGATCAGCCTCCAGCCGGTGGAGAAACCTGTCCCACTGCTGTTGCCTCTCGATGGAGTGACGGACATCGAGGTGAGGCGCGGCTTTCCGCACGTCGTCCAGCACGTCTGTCTGCCCGCATACGATGACCGACTCCTCACACCTGGCATCTGAGAGAGCGCGCGCCAGCGCCTCGGCGTAGGCGCGAGCAGAGGCCGGGGGATGGTCACCTTTGACGTCCAGGAGAAGCCGCCGCGTTCCGCGCGTGCGCTCGAGGAGATCCGTCAGCGTAAGGGGGTTCACGTCAAGGCGTATGTAGTGCCTGGGGAATACCCTCAGGGCCCAGGGGCCGACCCGGTTCACCCCCTGCGGCGTCCGGTCGAACAGCAGGGGCAGGAAGCCCAGTCGTCGCTCGTGCCTCACCCACAGCTCGCCGGCGCGGTACCAGATGTCCGCCTCGATGAAGTCGATGTCGGCGGTTGTCGCGGCCTCGATTTTGTCGCGCCGGTTGCCGTAGGCGTGGGCGATGCGGAGAGGACGCCCGCCTTTCGCGTGCATCAGCGCTTGATGTGGTCCAGAGAATCGGCGAGCCTGCGCGGCTGCACGCCGAAATTCCTCATCACGGAGTCCGTCTCAGTAATGTTGTCCAGGGCCAGCATCTTGAGTTGCTCCCTGGTCACCGGTGGTCGTGGAAGCACCCACTCCATCACCTGCGCCATGGGCCGCATCACCGCCAGCGGGACGTGCGCCTTGATGCGCGACCTCCCCATGGCATCCTTCACAATGTCCAGCATCTGGTCGTAGGTCAGGTGCTCCGGCCCGCCCACCTCCAGCGTATGGCCGTCGTGGGCACCCTCGTCAAGGCAGGCGACGATGCAGGTAACCAGGTCCTCGACCCAAATCGGCTGGAACTTTGCTCTGCCGTCGCCGGCCACCGGCACTACGGGGTTATAGCGCACCAGCCCGGCGAGAGCGTTGATGAACTCATCGCCCTCTCCGAACACTACGGACGGTCTGAGGATCGTGTACTTGAGCCCACTGAGGGTGACGGCCCGTTCCGCTTGCCACTTAGCGAGCAGATAAGGGTAGGTTGGGTTGTCCTGAGCCCCTATTGCGCTCACGTAGACGAACTTCTTGACCCCGGCCACCTTTGCCGCCTCTACCATCCGCTCCGTGCCGCGCCGGATCACTCCCTCAAACGTCTCCTCCCGCGATTCGCGGATGATCGCCACAAGGTGGACGACCTTCTGCACGCCGTCCATGGCTGCGGACAGCCCGTTGCCGGTGACGACGTTGCCTTGCGCTGTCTCCACGCCGTCAGGCAGGTCTGCGCGGCGCACGCCGCGGGCCAGCACTCGCACCTTCTGTCCGGCGTCCGCCAGGCGAGAGATGACCTGCCGGCCGATGAAGCCGCTACCTCCGGCAACGAGGATCACCGGGACCCCCTATTGATCGCCTCGAACGTCCCGCATCTGACCGGCCCGCAGCCTGTAGTGGGCTACGGCGGTCTCCAGCACCTGTCGCAGCGTGTACTCAGCGGTGCTCTCCAGGCTAGTTCTGCGCCCCAGGTCCTCCGTCGTCAGGTCATGGAGGAGGTTGAAGAAGCGGCGGTGCGCCACCTGTAGCGACATCATCGCCTCGCGCAATGACGGATATTCGGCTGATTTCATGAAGGGCGGCTGCGGCAATGACACCGCCCTCGCCACGAGGCTACCGTAGTAGAAGTTCACATCGTCGGCGGTGCGCTCCAGAATCCGCTTGACGGATTCGCCCTCTTCGTTCTCCCGCTCGAAATCCTCGGGCGCTGCTTCCGCGATAGCATCGACCAGCGCCTGGTGCCCCCCTTGGAGCCGGCCGAGCAGGGCCTCCAGGTCACCGATGGCTACCGAAGTTTCGTCGCTCACGTGTCTATTCCAGCGGTTGTCGGCCGGCGAATCCGCTCTCCAGATCGTGCCACCAGCGGATGTCCGGCTCGCCCAGCTTCCAGCACAGGTACACCTCGCGGCCCTCCCGCTCCGCTCGAAAGTCGATCAGCCCTTGATCGATGTCCTTCAACTCGCACCCCATCTCTTGAACCTTTTCCACGAGGCTGCTCAGCTCTGCAGCGGCCTTCGCCAGCTCCTGCCGCGTCTCATTCAGGTCTCGCTCTAGGATGTCGCCGTTGGAAGACATGCGACGGGTATACTCCGCGATCTGGTCTTGATGCTGGTCGTGCCTGAGCTTGCACTCCTGAGTCTGCAAGAGCAGTTCGCTCAGGCGTGGCAAGAGAGAGCTGGCCTCGTCCAAGGTGAACGTTCGGGGCCTCATGGCGCCTCATCAAGTATATGAGTTGGGCGGCGCAGCGGGCAAACTCTGTAGGCCGCCCTAGCGACGCTACGCGGGGACGGTCCGCCCGGAGCGGCGAACGTCACCCTCGCCGTGGTTGCGACCCCTTAGCCGGCATTCACCCCATGAGCGCACGCCAGCGGCGCTCTGCCTCCGAAGCGTAGCGCTCCATCTCGGCGGGCTTCCGAATGCCCTCCTCGGTTACGTAGGCGGTAACAAGTCGCGCCGGTATCACCTCAAAGTAGACGTTTCGCACCTCCAGCCACCGCTCCGAGGTGACCTCCCGGCGCTTCCCCTCCTCCACCGTGAACCGCTTGGGCTGAGAGGGCGCCGCCACTTTCAGCGTCTCGGCAAGCACGTACATCGGTTTCCGCTCTGCCCGCGCTGCCAGCGCCAGCAGGTGCGTCCCTACCTTGTTTACGAACGATCCGTCCGGCTGCACGCTGTCCGCCCCTACCACGACCGCCTCCGCCTCCCGCACGAATAGCGCCATCTGGGCTTCCGTGATGAGGGTGAGGGAGATGCCGTGTCCGGCCAGAGCCCGGGCCGTGCGGAGCCCCTCGTACAGGGGCCGTGACTCGCTAACGATGACGCGCCGAGGCCGCAGTCGGCTCAGCACCTCGATCACCGCTGACGAATACGTGAGGGTGATGAGCGTATCGTGGGGCAACACGCCCCGGGCCGTGGCCGCCATGCCGTCCGGCGCCGCCTCCAACCTCTCGATCGCCTGCGCGACGCCTGTCGCAGGATCTCCCGCGTCTTCGTAGCGCTCCCAGGCCAGGGCCACGGCGTTCTCTATCGCCGCCATCATCGGTCGCGCCAGCACCAGGGCGCGGGCCCATTCCCGCAGCTCTTCTCCGCTGGCGCTTGGCGCCACGTGCGCCAGCGCCCTCAGCGCCTCGAGCGCCAACTGGCGGGCGCCGTGATCCCGGTCCTCCCGGATGCGCTTGACGGCGGCGGCGATCTCCTGTCGCATACCCTTGCCC
>MGNZ01000013.1:3528-8552 GCA_001795235.1 Chloroflexi bacterium RBG_16_64_32
AGTCACGCCTGAGATAACGGCGCCGCCGTCTGGTATCATCGCGGCAGGAGAGCCCGCATAGCATCTGGGAAGGAGCTATCCCGTGGAAGAGGTCAACATCAAGGTCCGCCTGAACGGCCCCTATCGCGTCCAGGGCCCGGTGACCCTCGAGGATGCCGACGGCAACAAGTTCGAGCTCCCGGGTGAGGTGATCGCCCTCTGCCGCTGCGGTGGCTCTAAGAACAAGCCCTTCTGCGACGGCTCGCACCGCGAGATCGGTTTTCAGGCGGAGACGAAGGCCACGTAGCTGCCTGGCGCAAAGGCAACGCTCTCGCCGCCCGGTACGAATCCCTGGGAGCGCTTTCTGCGTATCAACGTGTGAAGGGTTCCCTCCCCTTTGGGCATCACCCCGACTTGTCGGGGTGATTTGCCTTTAAGGGGCCCGGCTGTTGAAATACCGTTTGCTCCGTTCATGGTTCGACAGGCTCACCACGAACGGACACACACAGGCACTCAAGACCGCTCGCCCTGAGCCTGTCGAAGGGCGAGCGCTGCGCTTTCTCAAGAGTCTGGGGCGTTGTACACCCGCGCCAGCGCTTCCGCCAGGCCCGGCACCGTCTCCAGGGCCGGCAGCTCCGCTGGCTTCACCCAGCGGCTCTCCGTGTGCTCCCAGTCCAGCCTGAGTGACCCTGTAGGGGCGACCTTCAGGTCGCCCGCATCGTCTCCAGGCTCGCCACCCTCTGTCACGACTTCGAATAGGAACGGGTGCACCGTCCAGCGCGTATCGATAGTCTCGTCGGGGACGGCGAGCGGCTCTCCCTGGGCCAGCAGGCGCACATCGCCCCGTCCCAGGCCCACCTCCTCCTCGATCTCGCGGTACGCTTGCTCCAGCGGGCGACCCAGTGCTGAGCCTGTCACGGAGTCCGCCTCCAGATAGCCGCTGACGCCCGCCCAGCGTCCCCGGTAAGTGCCCACGCGCTCGCTGCGCCGCAGCAGCAGCACCTGGGCCTGTCCTGATCCGCCTGAGGCGGACGAAGGGCCGCCCTTGCCGCCGCGCAGGAGGAAGCAGGTCACCACGTGCACATCGCGCATACCGACTAATGCCAGACCCCAGCCTGAAGGCTGGGGCATCGATAGGGTTGATGCCACGCGCTTCAGGGTGTGGTGCTGTCCGCCCAAGAGCATAAACTAGCGATACGTCATCCAGTATACCCCGCTCTGTTTCCTGTTTCAGCGTATTGCTATACTTGGTCGGCTATGGCTCAGAGCGTGCTCCCGCCCGTCATCCGCGCCCTCCTCAGCCCCGCCGCCTATCCTCACCCCGTCGACCAGGTGGAGCTCATCCAGACCCACATCTCTTACGTGCTCCTGGCCGGCGACCATGTGTACAAGATCAAGAAGCCGGTGGACTTCGGCTTTCTGGACTTCTCCTCCCTCGGGAAGCGGCGGCACTATTGCCGCCAAGAGGTCGTTCTCAACTCCCGCCTCTGCCCCGACACGTACCTCGGCGTCGCCCGAATACGTGACAGAGACGGGCGCATCACAGTCGATGGCGCCGGGAAGGTGATCGAGTACGCGGTGCACATGCGCCGGCTCCCCGGCGAGCGCATGATGGATCGTATGCTCGAGTCCGGAGAGGTGACGAACGCGATGATCCGGGCGCTGGCCGCGCGGCTGGCCGAGTTCCACGCCCGCTCCGAGACGAGCCGGCGCATCGCTGAATACGGCGACTGGGCGATCCGTTTCGCCTGGGCCGAAAACCTTCGCCAGTGGGCGGACTACATCGGCGACACGATCAGCGAGGAGCAGGACCGCATCCTTCGCGCCTACGGCGAGGCGTTCTTCGCCCGCGAGAGGGATCTGATGGCACGGCGTGTCCGGCAGAGGCGCCTCCGTGACTGCCACGGCGACCTCCGCTCGGACTCCATCTGCTTCTCCAACGGCATTTGCATCTACGATTGCATCGACTTCAACCGTCGACTTCGCTACACGGACGTCGCGGGGGACGTCGGCTTTCTCGCCATGGACATGGACTACCGCGGTCACCAGGAGCTGGCAGTGGCCTTCCTCGACTCCTACGTGGAGCTTTCCGGGGACCCTGACCTGCCCCACGTCATCGACTTCTACAAGTGCTACCGTGCTTGCGTGAGGGGGAAGGTGGAGGGCTTCCGGTCGCGTGCGCCGGAGGTTCCACCCGGACAGCGGCGGGCCGCGGCCCGCGCGGCCGAGCGCTACTTCCGGCTGGCCTGCGGCTACGCGGAGAGCCTGCCGCCGGCGCTGCTAATCATCACCTGCGGTCTCACCGCTAGCGGAAAATCCGCGCTCGTGCGGCGGCTGGAGGAGGCCACCGGTATCGAGGCGGTCTCATCCGACGTGGTGCGCAAGCGACTGGCCGGTCTGGTCCCATCGGAGCGCCGATTCGAGACCTTCGAGGGCGGTATCTACTCGCCTCAGTTCACGGAGCGGACGTACGCGACGCTGCTGGAGGAGGGGCGTGAGCGACTTCGCCGTGGACAGTCGGTGATCCTCGACGCTTCGTTCTTGCGGCGCGAGCACCGCCGGTTCGCCGCCGGGCTGGCTGCCGAGGAGGGGGCCCAATTTGCGTGCCTTGAGTTCCGGGCAAGCGACGAGACGGTGCGGAGGCGGCTGGCCCGGCGCCTGCGTGAGGGCGGTGACCCCTCCGACGCCCGCTGGGAGGTCTACGTGGCGCAAAAGCGGCGCTTGCAGCGGCCGAGCGAGGTCGCGCCGGAGCGGTTGATTGTGGTCGATGGCGAGCGACCGCTGGACCGCGCGGCGCGGCAAGTGCTGCGGAGGCTGCGGAGCCTATCGCCCCTTTCCTTGCCGGAGAAGGCTTGACATATCGTGAATGCGTATTGACATCTTAGCGATTCCCCCCTAACCTGTCCCTGACGGTTGATACTGGCAAGGAGGAGTGCTATGGGTCAGTGGGTGCTCTCTGCGGAGTCTCTGGGCTTCACGGCGAATGACTTCGGGCCCAAGATCTGGCGATCGGTCCTGGCCGAACTAATCGCGACCCTGCTATTCGTGTTCGTGGGCGCCGGCTCAGTCGTCGTCCTCGGTGGCGTCAACGATACGGGGGGGCTGGTGGCCGTGGCGCTCACCCACGGCCTGGCCATCGCCCTGCTGGTCGCGGGCACCGCCAAGATATCCGGCGGCCATATCAATCCGGCCGTGACCTTCGGCGCCGTAATCACGGGCCGGATGAAGCTGTCCACCGGCGTGCTCTATTTAGGCGGACAGATCGCGGGGGCGGTCATCGGCGCGCTGCTGCTGGAGGCGGCGATAGTGGGCCAGTACGAGGGTAACTTGGGCGCGCACTCTCTCAACCTGGAGCTGCTGGACGGCGTAGGCGCGGCCGTGCTGGTGGAGGCGGTGCTCACGTTCGTGCTGGTGTTTACGGTCTTCGCCACGGCGATGGACCCGCGGGGGCTGGCTGGCCTTGCCCCAATCGCCATCGGGTTTGCCGTCCTGGTGGACCACTTAGTCGGCATACCCCTGACCGGCGCCTCCATGAACCCCGCCCGGTCGTTCGGGCCTGCCCTGGTGGCGGATGCCTGGGACGACCACTGGGTGTACTGGCTGGGGCCGCTTACCGGCGGCGGCCTGGCGGCGCTCGTCTACTACTTCACCTTCATGTGGGGCAGCGAAGAGGAGTGACGGGCCCGCCTCAGGCGCGCTAGCTGCCGGTAGAGCCGTGGCCGCCCGCGCCGCGCCGCGTAGCTGATAGCCCGCCCACTTCCTTTACGGCCACGTCGGCGGTCCTGCCCACCACGAGCTGGGCGATGCGGTCGCCCGGGCGTACCACGTGCGGCTCCCGGTAGGGCAGGACGTACATCGTCACAAGGAGCTCGCCCCGGTAGTCGCTGTCGATGGTGCCGAACGTCACCTGCACCCCCTTGAGCGATAGCCCCGAACGCGGCCGCACCTGCACGTCGTAGCCCGGCGGCGCTTCGACGGCGATGCCGGTGGGCACCGCCGTGGGCTCCTGCCCGACGACGAGGTCCTCGTCCAGGCAGGCGTACAGGTCGTAGCCCGTAGAGCCCGGCGTCGCCCGCTCCGGCAGGCGCGCCTCCGGCCGGAGACGCCGGACACGAAGGACGGCGGTCTCGCTCACTTTGGCGCGGCTCCTTCACCCAGGAAATCCATGATCTCCGCGACCACGGCATCGGGCCGCTCCATGGGCACCAGGTGGCCCGCTCCGGCTATCGTGGTGAGGCGGGCGCCCTCGATGCGCTGGGCCACTCCGTCCGCGACCATGGCGAGCATCTGCTCGGTGCTATCGCCGCGGAGCACGAGGACGGGACAGTGGATATCGGGCAGGAGGCGCCAGGTATCGGGCGAGAGGCTTCTCTCGTAGAGCACCGCCTCGATCTTTCCCGGGCATTTGAGCTCGAGCTGGCCGTCCTCGCGGCGGAACGTGCCGTGCTCGGCGTAGAGGCGCAGCAGGTCGTCCCTCCAGCCGGCGAAGGCGGGGCGCTGGCGGTAGGAGCGGATTAACGCTTCCCGTGAAGGCCAGACCATGCGGCGGCGGGCGGCGCTGGAGGAGAGCGCCCGGCGGCGCACGGCAGCGGTCTCCTCGGGCATGGGCGGGAAGACGGTTGGCTCGATGAGCACTGCCTTGGAGATGTACTCGGGCCGGGTGGCGGCGAGGTGGGCGACGCCAGCGGCGCCGCTGGAATGGCCTATTGCGAGGATCTGGGTGAGCCCCAGCGCGTCCGCGAACCCTTTCAGGTCATCGGCGATGGCGGGCCAGCCGTAGCCCTCGATGGGCTTGTCGCTGTCGCCGTGGCCGCGGGCGTCGTAGGCGTACACGTGGAAGCGCCCGCTCAGGGCCTCGGCGATGGGCTCGAACAGGCGGGCGAGGAAGCCCGTGGCGTGCAGCAGCACGCAGACGCGCGCAGCGGCCGCAGGCCCGGCGCTGCCCCACTCCAGGTAGTGCAGGCGCACCCTCCGCCCATCGGCGGACAAGCTGTTCGTCTCGACGAACCCCTCGCTAGCTCTCATCGAGCTCGATCCGGGGGAGC
>MGNZ01000013.1:8570-9040 GCA_001795235.1 Chloroflexi bacterium RBG_16_64_32
GCGAGGCGGTCCGGCTCCAGCTCGAGGACGCGCCGGTAGCAGGCGGTGGTATCGTCGATCAGGCGGGCGACGTTGACGCCGAGGCAGGAGGGGCGATAGGGCTCCAGGAGGGTGAGGGCGTCGCCCAGCAGGTTGACCGTCCCCTTGTGGTTGCCGCGCAGCAGGTGGTGGAACCCGGCCGCCACCTTGATGATCCCCTGGTAAAAGTTCGCCGGCTCGCTACCCTCCGCGCGCCAGACGTCCTCCAGCGTCTCGTGGCAATCGTAGAAGCGCCAGGAGTTGAACTGGCGGACGGCCTCGGCCAGCGCCTTCCGCTTCTCCTGCTCGGTCAGGGGAGGCAGTGTGGTTTTGGGGGACATCAGCCCGATTCTACGACGAGCGGGCGGCGCGCGCGAGGGGATTCAGGGGGCGAACGGGGCTCATCCTCTGACGGGCCCTTCGTCCGCCTCAGGCGGATCGGGACAGGCTCA
>MGNZ01000013.1:9219-9387 GCA_001795235.1 Chloroflexi bacterium RBG_16_64_32
GCAGGAGGGGTCGCCCCTACACGGGTGGTCAGGCCCCCGAGCCGCCGCCAGCCTTCAAGCTCGGGTGGAGGCACCACAGCTATGCTTCCGTCTGACGTAAGCGTTATGGTATCCTGCCAGAAGTAAACTACGCGGCGCACTTTAGTGCGCGGCTTCGTAAGCAGTGAT
>MGNZ01000014.1:0-1783 GCA_001795235.1 Chloroflexi bacterium RBG_16_64_32
CTCCCAGTTGATGTGCCCGGCGAACACCGCGTTGCTGCCTGCACCGGGCTTGGAAGAGAAGTTGTACCAGGCCACGTCCTGCCCGTTGAGGGGCACGTACGGGATGCCCTCGCTGTCCATTCCCAACTCGACGATGGGGGCGTCCACGGCGATGCTCTCGATTACCAGTCGCAGGGGAGTGGGTAAGTCCGGCTCCGGCTCGGCCACAGCAGGCAGCGGGTCGTAAGGGACGGCGGGCATGTTATTTACGGCTCGTGTGGTCGGCAGCTCGGTGACGACGTTCGCCGTGGACCCTTCGTCGCCCGGGTTAAAATAGCCGACGAGGCCGATAGCGAGGATCACAGCGCCCGCCACGAACAACGACGCGCCTCCGGCCAGACGGAGGCGTCGGAGCAGATGCCTTGATCTGCTGGAGCCCTGAGGCGAACTGGATATCCTACCCACCTACCCTCCTGCACCAATTATAACCGTTGAGCGGCCCCCCATGTTACTATCACCGTAAATACGAGGTCAACGGAAGGATAGTTCTCCTGAACCTACGCGAAAACCACTCGATCACCGCCGTCGCCGGACTGCTGGTGGGCCACTGGACTGACCAACAGGCGGCAACCGGCTGCACCGTTGTTCTCTGTCCTGATGGGGCCGTGGCGTCCGCGGACGTGCGGGGCGGCGCCCCTGGCACGCGGGAGACCGACCTGCTACGGCCGGGTGCGCTGGTGGAGCGGGTGCACGCCGTGCTGCTCACCGGGGGCAGCGCCTTTGGGCTGGATGCGGCGACCGGCGTCATGCGCTGGCTGGAGGAGCGGGGCAAGGGGTTCCCGGTGCTCACAGGCGTGGTGCCCATCGTCGTGGGTGCTGTGCTCATCGACCTATCGCTGGGGCGCTCGGACGTACGGCCGGACGCGGCGGCTGGCTACGCCGCCTGCGATGCGGCCTCCGGCATGCCACCTGCGGAGGGGAGCCTGGGAGCGGGGACGGGGGCCACTGTGGCCAAGGCGATGGGGATAGAGCGGGCGCTGAAGGGTGGCATCGGCAGCGCAGCGGAGGCGACCGAGGATGGCGTGACCGTGGCGGCGCTGGTGGCGGTGAACAGCTTCGGGGAGGTGGTGGACGCGGACAGCGGCCGCGTCGTCGCCGGGCCGCGCGCGGAGAAGGGGGCGTTCGCCGATACGCTGGCGGTCCTGCGTTCGCGGCCGTCCGCGTCGCTGTTCGGCGGGGAGCCGAACAGCACCATCGGCGTAGTGGCCACCGACGCTGCCCTGTCGAAGTCCGATTGCTACCGGCTGGCCGTGATGGCCCAGGCCGGGCTGACGCGGGCGGTCCGCCCCGCGCATACCCCGGTTGACGGTGACACCATATTCGCGCTGGCCACCGGCGCCACGGGGCGCACGACCGATGTGATGCGTCTGGGCGCACTGGCGGCACGAGCGGTGGAGCGCGCCATCCTGCGCGCCGTGCGCGAAGCGAAGGGCCTGGCGGGCGTTCCGTCGGCAGCGGAGTGGCTCGGTGGCTGAGGAGGCCCATCCGGTCGCCGTGCGACATCCGCCGGAGGCGGACACGCTTCAGGCGGGGGCTCACCACGAGCGGAACCAACTCCGCTCACCCTGATCCGCCTCAGGAGGAGAAGGGTGGCCGGAGCCCTGCGCGCTCAAGCCCGCCTACCCTACAGCCAGGCCCGGCTCCTTTTCACCCCCTCTCTTGTCTCACATGTCCTGGAACATCACAGCCCTTGAGGCGCCCTTGACACGGCTGCTATACTGACCTTGCCACCGATCCGCCTCAG
>MGNZ01000014.1:1817-7425 GCA_001795235.1 Chloroflexi bacterium RBG_16_64_32
GCTTGGATCGGCGAGCCGACCGAGACGGCGCATAGAGCAGAGGATCGTGTGTGCCCCTTCGGTTGCGAGCCGGAGGGGTTTTTTGGCGCCCCTGCGGAGAGGGAGGTTCGAGGAGAAGTGCGCACGATGCTCAAGAGCAAGATACATCGGGCGACGGTGACAGACGCCGATGTCGACTACGAGGGCTCCATCACCCTCGACCCGGTGCTCATGGAGGCCGCCGACATCCTGCCTTATGAGCAGGTGCACGTGCTGGACATCAACAACGGCTCGCGGCTGTCGACCTACGTGATCGAGGGGGAGCGCGGTTCGGGCGAGATAGCCATCAACGGCGCCGCCGCCCGCCTGGTCAACCTGGGCGACAAGGTCATCATCCTCACCTACCAGGAGATGGACGACCAGGCGGCCCGCACGTGCAAGCCAAGACTGGTGTACGTGGACGGGGCGAACCGGATAGACCACACGATCGGCGTGCCGCAGGAGGCGGTCGAGGCCGCGCCCTGAGCGGGCGGGCCGTCTGAAGGAGGCGGACACAATGGAGCGACGCGTGTCGATAACCGACCTGAAGGCGATGAAGAAACGCGGTGAGCGCATCGCCATGCTCACCGCCTACGACTATCCCAGCGCGCGGATGGTGGAGGAGGCCGGCGTGCCCATCATCCTTGTAGGCGATAGCTTGGGGATGGTCGTCCTGGGCTACGATTCCACGATCCCGGTGACGATGGACGAGATGCTGCATCACGTGAAGGCGGTCGTCCGCGGCACGCGAAGAGCCCACGTAGTCGCCGATATGCCGTTCATGAGCTACCAGGCCGGCCCCCAGGACGCCCTCCGCAACGCCGGGAGGATGCTCAAGGAGGGGGGAGCGCAGTCCGTGAAGCTGGAGGGCGGCCAGCGGACGGCCGAGGCCGTCCGTCTCCTGGTGGCGTCCGGGATACCCGTTATGGGCCACCTGGGTCTGACGCCGCAGTCCGTGAACCAGATCGGGGGCTACAAGGTGCAGGGGAAGACCCCGGCCGCCGCCGTCAAGCTCGTCAACGACGCCGTGACCCTGGCAGAGGCGGGGGTGTACGCCATCGTCCTGGAGACCATTCCGGCCCAGCTCGCAAAGATGGTCACGGAGAAAGTGAGCGTGCCCACCATCGGCATCGGCGCCGGGCCCCACTGCGACGGACAGGTGCAGGTGTTCCACGACATGCTGGGCCTGTTCGCGGACTTTGTCCCCAAGCATGCGAAGCGGTACGCTCGGATCGGGGAGGTCGTCGTCGAGGCGGTCAGCCGGTACGTCGACGAGGTACAGGAAGGCGATTTCCCCACTGACAAGGAAAGCTTCTTCGTGGACGAGTCAGCGTTCTCCGAGCTGACACAGCTCGGATAGTCGAAGCACCCCCAGTTGTACACCGCACCAGCCAGATCGGGGCGATTCGCCCTGGCGCGGTTCAGGTTGCCGTGAATGTCGTAGAGACCGTCGCCGGGATGGACTCGGCCCGGGCCGCCCTGAGCGGCGCCGTCGGCCTCGTGCCGACGATGGGCGCGCTGCACGACGGCCACCTGTCGCTGGTGCGCAAGGCCAGGGCGGACAGCGATCACGTGGTCGTAAGCGTGTTTGTGAACCCCACTCAGTTCGGCCCCCAGGAGGACCTCCAGACGTACCCACGTGACATGCACCGCGACCTGCGTCTGCTGGAAGCCGAGGGAGTCGACATCGTGTTCGCGCCCTCGACTGGCGAGATGTACCCGCCCGGCTTTGACGAGTGGGTGGAGGTACGCGGGCCGCTAACCGCTACCCTGGAGGGCGCCTTTCGGCCCCAGTTCTTTCGCGGCGTGACCACCGTGGTGGCGCGGCTGTTGCGCATCGTCCAGCCGCACCGGGCCTACTTCGGCGAGAAGGACGCCCAGCAGCTCCGAGTGGTGCGCCGGATGGTGCGGGAGCAGGGGCTTCCGGTGGAGATTGTGGCCATGCCCACTGTGCGGGAGCCGGACGGACTGGCGATGAGCAGTCGCAACGCCTACCTGTCGCGGGAGGAGCGGCGGGCGGCGCTGGTGGCGCCGCGGGCGCTGGAGCTGGCAAAAGACATGGTCGAGCGCGGCGGGGAGAAAGACGTTGCCCGGCTGAAACAAGCGATGGAGCGCCACATCCGCCGGGAGCCGCTGGTCCGCATCGATTACATCGCCGTGACGGACTGCGAGACGCTGGAGGAGCTGGCGGTGATCGAGCGGCCGGCGCTGCTGCTGCTGGCGCTGCGGGTGGGCGCCACCCGCCTGATCGACAACGGGCTGCTGGCTCTAGATCGCTCGCCCTGAGCCGCGACCGTGCAGGGACGGCCTGAAGCCTGCCCCTGCGTGGGAGTGGGACCGACATGCCGTGCGGCCTGTCCCGCCTCCGCGCCCGCTTGTGCTAGAATACGTCCGAGCGGTATGGGCGGACATTCGCACTGGTCTACGATCAAGCGCCAGAAGGGGGCGTCCGACGCCAAGCGCGGACAGCTCTTCACCAAGCTATCAAAAGAGGTCACGGTCGCCGCCCGTGCCGGCGGCGGCGATCCCGACATGAACCCCCGCCTGCGGCTGGCCGTGGACAAGGCGCGCGAGAGCAACATGCCTGCCGACACCATTAAGCGCGCCATCGAGCGGGGAGCCGGCGCCGGCGAAGGGGCGGATCTCGTCGAGGCGGCATTCGAGGGCTACGGGCCCGGCGGCGTGGCCATCATCATGCAGGTGGTCACCGACAACCGCAACCGCACCGTGTCGGAGATCCGCACCACTCTCAGTCGCAACGGTGGCACCCTGGGCGAGTCGGGGAGCGTGGCCTGGCAGTTCGACAGCGTTGGGTTCATCGCCCTCGACGTGGGCGACGGCGATCCGGAGGAGGTGGCGCTGGCCGCCATCGACGCCGGGGCCGAGGACGTCCGCGCCGAGGACGACCGAGTCGAAGTGTATACGGCGCCAACTGAGCTGGACAAGGTACGTCGGGCGCTGGAGGAAGTGGGCCTCTCCATCGCCACCGCTGAGCTTTCCATGTTGCCCAAGAACAGCATCACCCTGGACGATAAGTCAGCCTCGCAGGTGCTCAGGCTGCTCGACATCCTGGAGGACCTGGACGATGTCCAGAAGGTGTTCTCCAACGCCGACTTCCCCGATTCTGTCCTCATGGAGTACGCCGCGGCTCAGTAGGCGCCGGGCGAGTGCTACCAGTGGCCGCGTGACCCTTCGACCCTTCGGTAAGACTCAGGGCAGGCTTCGCTCCCGCCAGGGTCGCCCGGCGGGGCCGGGCTGGGCGGGTCTGGCGACAGGGCAGGCTCACACAGACGCTCTAATCGTCCTTGGCATAGACCCTGGTATCGCCATCACCGGCTACGGCATCGTGCGCGTGCAGGGCCGCGATCACACCTCGTTGGGCTTCGGAGCGATTCGCGCGCCGGAGCGTCTCTCGCGTGGCGAACGGCTGCTGACCATATACCGGGGCCTGCTGCAGGTGATCCGCGAGTGGCGGCCGCACGAGGTGGCCGTGGAGGACTTCTACGCCGGGCACGTGCGCGCCGCGGTGGCCATTGGGGAGGCGCGGGCGATGGCGCTGCTGGCGGCGGCGCAGGCGGAGTTGCCGGTGTCCCTGTACAAGCCGCTGGAGGTGAAGCAGTTCGTGACCAGCTACGGCCAGGGGAGCAAGGAGCAGGTGCAGGAGATGGTTCGGGTGCTGCTGGAGCTGGCCGAACCGCCGCAGCCGGCGGACGCCGCCGACGCCCTGGCGGTGGCGCTCTGCCACTGCTTCAGGCGAGCTTCCACCCCGGGAAGGCCAGGCTTAAGCCTGACAAAGGGGCGAGGGGTGCGCCCGTGAGCCCCATCGCCCGCCTCAGGGGCGTGGTGGCGGAGTGCGGCCCGGACTGGCTCATCGTGGACGTGGGAGGTGTCGGCTACCTGGTGTACGGCCCTGCCGGCACTACCGCCGGAGCGAAGGCGGGAGCCGAGATCGCGCTCCATACCCATCTGGCGGTGCGCGAGGACGACATGACGCTGTACGGATTCGCCTCGACAGAGGAGCGGCGTCTGTTCCAGACGCTAATCGCTGTGGGCGGCGTCGGCCCCAAGGCGGCGCTGGCGCTGCTGTCCGTGATGAATGTCGAAGAGCTGTCGTACGCGATCGCCTCCGAAAACACGGCGGCGCTGGCGCGAGCGCCCGGAGTGGGGCAGAAGCTGGCCAGCCGCATCGTGCTGGAGCTGCGGGGCAAGCTGGTGGCGGAGGCCCCCGCCTACGGCGGGGCGGAGCAGTCGGAGGTGGTATCCGCGCTCATCGGGTTGGGCTACACGCAGTCGGAGGCGATTGAGGCGGTGGCGAAGAGCGAGCTGCCGGCGGACGCCCCTGTCGAGGATAAGGTTAGGCTGGCCCTCAGCTACTTCGGGCGGGGGAGAGCAGCGGAGTAGGGGCGCCGCTCGCTGCGCCCTGGGGCGGGGGAGAGCCGGAGCGGAGTAGGGGGAAGCGGATGTGTCCCCGCTCGCCCTGTCGCCAAAGGCGACTCGCCTGGGCGGAAGCCTGGCGCCTCTTATCCCGCCCCGTCGGGCTTCAGCCTGTCCTGAGCTCCCGCCTGCGGCGGACGCCGAAGGGCTGTCGAAGGGCGAGCGGCTGCCGCCGCGCTACCGGGGCGTCCGGAGCCTGTCCTGAGCTTGCCGAAGGGAGGAGGGGACGGTGGGCTGATTGGGGTAGGTGCTAGCACGTACCCGGCTCTGGTGGGGCAAGGGAGGGAGTTTGTTTGGCAAAAACGGGTGGTGGGAGTACGGGTGTTTCTAGAATTACACTACCGAGCCGCGGCGGCGTGAACGCTTCTCAGCCCGCCGCCAACGCCGTCATGCTCACCATCGCCGAGCGGCTACCGACCGTCACGGATCGCTGCAGAGACGGGAGGGAACTGCGCCTGGCCGCACTTGCACCGGGCGGCATCCGGCGTTCCATCGTGCCAAACTAGTGTTCCGCAGTCCTTGCACGTGAACCGCTCGCGCAGTTCCACGACGCGTGCCAGTGCGTCCTTGACCTCCTGGTTCGATGAAGTGTTCTGCGCCGCGTGTGACTCGATGTTGAGAACCGCCTGTAGATCTGCTTCGAGCGCCGTTAGCAAGCCCTCGAGTTCGTGATACAGCGCTCGCGCACGATCCTTTAGCGTCCGTCGCAGACCCTTGATGACTTCGTCGGCCATTCGCTTATCATTGGCTTGCCCTCTTCGGAATGGTAGGAGCGCTTCCAGTTGCTCGCATGCCTCCTGCAAGAACTCTTCTAGAGCTCGGCGCGTTACCTGCGCGGCCTGCATGCGCTTCCCCAGCGCCAGCTCGTCGTTGGCTTCCTGAAGGAGTCGGTCACTCTCATATCGCTTCGTACGAGGGCCGCCCTCATATGACCACGAGGTGAAGTGGTCGCGCACCCATGAGGGCGCACGGCCACACAGATGCGTGAAAAACTGATCATCATGGGTTAGCACGACCAATTGAGTGTCTTCAAACTTGTCCACGAGCAGTTCGGCGAGTCTACCACGGTGTTCCCGGTCGAAGCTGTTCACGATATCGTCTAGCATGAGGAAACCGAGTTGCTCATTGAACGTCTTGGCCATGGCAAGGAAAAGAG
>MGNZ01000015.1:0-166 GCA_001795235.1 Chloroflexi bacterium RBG_16_64_32
TACACCGTGGCCGCCTTCTGGTATCTGGTGTTGGTCTCCATCTTTAGCCTTCTTCAGGCGGAGCTAGAGCGTGCCCTCGCCGTGTCCGAGCGGGAGCGGCCGGAGACGCTTCTCTCCCGAGCGCTGGCTATCATATCTGTCAGGCGCGGTGTTTGAGACCCCCGGG
>MGNZ01000015.1:284-2337 GCA_001795235.1 Chloroflexi bacterium RBG_16_64_32
TTTGAGACCCCCGGGGGGACGGGGGTAGAATGGTGGGGCGATGTCTGAGCTCATGGTGCGCAGCCTGGACGTGCACAAACGCTTCGGGCGCTTGGAGGTATTGCGAGGCGTCAGCATGGAGGTAGCCCGGGGAGAGGTAGTGGTTCTCATCGGCGCCAGCGGCTCGGGAAAGACGACCTTCTTGCGCTGCATAAACCACCTGGAGCGCGTGAACTCCGGCCGCATCTACGTGGACGGAGAGTTGGTAGGCTACCGAAACAAAAACGGCCGCCTGGTGGAGGACCGCGAACGCGAGGTGGCGCGCAAGCGGGCGGCCATCGGCATGGTCTTCCAGCGGTTCAACCTCTTCCCCCACCTAAGCGCTCTGGGCAATGTCATCGAGGCGCCGATCCGGGTGAAGAAGATGCGCCGCAGGGACGCCGAGGAGACGGGGCGCGAACTGCTGGCCAAGGTGGGCCTGGGTGACAAGTTTTCCGCATATCCAGCGCACCTATCCGGCGGCCAGCAGCAACGGGTCGCCATCGCCAGGGCGCTGGCGATGCAGCCCAAGCTGATGCTGTTCGACGAGCCTACCTCGGCCCTGGACCCCGAGCTGGTGGGTGAGGTGCTGGACGTGATGAAGTCGCTGGCGCAGGAGGGGATGACGATGATCGTGGTGAGCCATGAGATGGGTTTCGCTCGCGAGGTGGCAGACCGCATCGTGTTCATGGACGAAGGGATGATCGTGGAGGAGGGGCCGCCGCAGGAGCTCTTCCTGCGGCCACAGCAGCCCAGAACGCAGGCATTCTTGAGCAAGATCCTGTAGCGCTGGAACCGGCAGCCCGCGCCGTCCGTCTCTTATCTGGAAGGTAGGCATGATGCGCTGGCTAGTCTTCGCCCTAGCTGTGGCCGCTCTTCTGGGCGCCGCCTGCGGCGAAACAGAGGCGCCGCCGGCGCCGTCCCCTACAGCCCAGAACGGCCGGCCGGTGGCGGCCGCGACGCCGGCAACTCCTTCCGCGGACGGGCAACCAAAGCCGTCGGTAGTCGCGCGAAAGATTGAGTTCGAGACTGTCGAGATTGGCCAGCAGAGCGGCATCGGCGGCCCAGGCCCAAGCGTGGTCAAGATCGAGACGCAGGCGGCATGGGATGAGTTCTGGTCGCGCCACAAGTCGCTAGTGATGCCGGCGCCTCCGCCGCCAACGGTGGACTTCTCCCAGGAGATGGTGATCGCGGTCCTGGACCGGCAGGAAGTGTCCGGAGGCTACCGACTGGAGATCAGCGGCATAGAAGAGATGGAAGGTGGCATGCGGGTGCGGGCGAGCAAGGGAATTCCGGGTGAACGCTGCATCGTAACCCTGGCGATGGCCCAGCCCTTTCACATCGTCAGAACTGCGAAATCGGACCTTGAGCCGGAGCTAGAGGTGAGCGAGGAGACGTATAGCTGCGGCTAGGCTAGCGGGCCGTCCAGCCACCGTCCACGACAAGCGGCGCCCCGGTCATGAAAGAGGAGTCGTCACTGGCCAGGAATAGCGCTGCTCCGGCTATCTCCTCGGGCCGGCCCAGGCGGCCCATGGGGGTACTCTTCACCAGCCATTCGTTCAGTGGCTGCTTGACCACTCCAATCAGTGGCGTGTCGATCCAACCGGGGCACAGGCAGTTCACTCGTATGCCGTAAGGCGCTCCGTCCAGGGCAAACTGCTTGGTGAGGCCGATGATGCCGTGCTTGGTCGCCGCATAGCCGTGACCAAGTCCGCCGGTCACCCCCGGCAATCTCGTTCCGACTAGCCCGGCCGTCGAGGACATGTTGATGACCACGCCGCTCCCTTGCTGGCGCATCCGCGAAAATGCGTGCAGGCATCCGTAGTAGGCGCCGGATAGGTTGACGGCCAGGGTCTTTTCCCATGGCGCCAACCCGGCTATTCCGCCGTTGTTCACCAGGATGTCCAGTCGGCCGTACGCCTCAACGGTGGCCGCAATCGCCGCCTTGACGTCCGACTCCTGAGACGCATCGGTGACAATGAACCCGGCGGTACCGCCCTTGTCTGTGACCTCCCTGGTCACGGCCGCTTCTCGC
>MGNZ01000015.1:2352-2748 GCA_001795235.1 Chloroflexi bacterium RBG_16_64_32
CAGCATTAGTTTGGCTCCCTCCTCGGCGAAGAGGAGCGCGATAGCGCGGCCAATGCCCGAGCCTGCCCCGGTGATGAGAGTCGCTTTGCCATCAAGCTTCATCGGTCACCTCCTTCGGATAGGCGTCAATCGTACCCCACGGTCACGGGCAGCGTCGATGGCTTGCCCGCGGCGGCGGCCGCTGCCCATAATGGGCAGAGAGTTTCCGGAGGAGGCGTATGAGCAGACTGGTGGACAAGATCAAGCGAGCGCGCCGAATGGATGCAGCCCCGATGGGTTTCGGTGTTGCGACGGAGCGCCGTGCCTCGCAGACGCTGCTCTGCCTGCTGCGCCTGGACAGGGATCAGGCGGGCAAGATCGGCGACGCTGCGGCCACCGCCGACGCGGTGATCATCA
>MGNZ01000015.1:2773-8955 GCA_001795235.1 Chloroflexi bacterium RBG_16_64_32
GCGCGTCCTCGGGAAGCTGGGTGATGTTTGTGTTGGCCTGGACTTAGGGAATGCGGAGCGGTCGACGGTCGCAGCCGCCCGCGAGGCCGGGGCGGACTTTGTGCTGCTGAACGGGCAGTCGTCGGCGGATGTGATCCTGGAGGAGAAGGTGGCATTCGTGCTCGGCGTTGGCGCCGAGGTGAGCGACGCGGAGCTGCGGGCGCTGGGCGGCCTGTCGCTGGATGCCCTGGAGGCGCCTGCGGTCGGAGAGCCGTTTACTCTGCGCCAATTCGTTGAACTGCGCCGGCTATCGATGCTGTCCCAGACGCCGCTCTTCATTGAGGTCCAGTCGGAGGCCGGGCCGGCTCGGTTGGAGGCCCTGCGGAATGCTGGAGTTGTCGGCATCATCATTGACGGGAAGGCCCCAGGCCAGCTCGCGGCCCTGCGAGAGGCTGTGCTTTCCTTGCCCCCCAGAGGCCACCGAGGCGAGGAGCGGACGGAGGCGCTGCTGCCATCCCTTACCGGCGTGCCCAGCGCGGAGGTGGAAGAGGATCCCGACTCCGAATAGGGGCGGCCTTCGAGGTTGCGAAAGTGTTTTCTTGCTTGTTGCTGGGGGGGGGAATCTGATACGAGAACCCGGTCCTCCGCCAGCCTGCCCTGGTAGGGAGGGGGAGACGGCTGGGGGAGGGCTAGAATCGATGCCACGCCCTTCATGGTGAGGTATTGCTATCCAGAATAATGGATCGGCGAAACGCCCCTGAATTGGCCATAACCTTGACGTAGGGGTAAAGCGTGGCTATACTGCAATTCAAGTAACGGATTGCGATAGTTCAAGGAGCAGCGGGGCCGTGGCCGATTCCGAGGAAGCGTATCTCCAGATTGGGGAAGTCGCCGAGCGCACCGGCGTTACGCAACGAACGCTGCGCTTCTATGAGGAGAAGGGATTGCTCCGTCCGCCCACCCGCATGGACGGCGGCTTCCGTCTCTACTGTGAGGATGACGTCAGGCGTGTGAAGCACGTCCGCCGTCTGCAGGACCTGCTGGGGCTTACCCTGGCCGAAATCAAGGATATGGTGGAGGCGGAGGAGATGCTGCGCGAACTGAAAGCCCAGTACCGACCGGACGCGGACGTCTCTGAGAAGAAGCGACAGTTGCGAAAAGCGATCGACGTAGTGACTCACCAGCACAACATCGTCAGCCAGAAGGCGGAGCAGATGAGCGAGATGAAGACGCAGCTGGACGAGCGTCTGCGGACGTTCTCCCGCTGGATGACGGAGCTGGAACGCGTGGAGCGCAAAGCGCCCGTGGCCTGACGCTGCTTGGAATCGGCGTGGAGAGGCCCCGGCGGACAGCCGGGGCCTCTAGCATATGTCCCGCCTTCAGTGAGAGGCTAGTGGTCGTCGCCCCCTTCATCACCCTCCGGCGGCCGGTGCGGGTCGTAGCCGATTCGTCTACGCACGAAGTATCCCAGGGTGAACAACACCGCTGCCCCGCCCACGCCCGCTATCGTGATCAGGGCCAGGAGCAGGATGTCCGGACCGTCGTCATCATCTGCGCCTGCAGCCTCTGGCGTTTCGCCCACCATGAAGTGGAGCGTCCCCGAACCTACCTCGTCCCCCTCGGCGGCGGCGACCTGCCACTCGAAGCTGTATTCTCCTTCCGGCCGGACGGCGGGAAGGCCGGGAAAGATGTCCACGCACTCGCCTCCCGGTCCGAAGACTATCCGCATCCCCAGGGCGCGGTCATCGGGCATAACGTACCTGAAGTTGAAGCTTGCGCTGTCCCTGTATTTAACGGGTTGGGAGAAGCAGAGGTGGACGACATCCGGCGGCTCATCCAATTCCGAGCCGTCAGGAGGGTCCGCCTCGACAATCTCTATCTGGGCGTAGGCCGGTGACGCCAGCAGCGCCGGCGCCATCGCCAGCGTCAGAAGTAATAGGGCCAGGACGAGCTTCATTTGGGGTTCTCCACGAGTACCGCTACTGATCGAAAACACTAGCACACTCGGGTCGGCGGGCCTAGCGTCTTTCGCTGTGAGAGCTTCTTCTTTGAGGCGAGCCGGCCCGAGAGTGTCGCGGCGCGCGCCCGGCCGCCATCCGCCGCGTCTGGTTGTTGGGCCAGAAACCGCCCTGATATAATGCGAGCGCATCTGAACGATACCTCATGATTATGGGCAAACAAGGCAGCCAAACCAGTCGCAAGGGCAGAGACGAACAGCTCTCGTATAGGCGAATCGTCGCGAAGGTCGGCACCAACGTGCTCACCGCGGGCACGGACCGGCTTGAGTTGGAGGTTATGTCGGCTCTCGTCGGTCAGGTCGCCCGCCTGCAAAAGGGTGGCGCTGCCGTTCTGGTCGTGACCTCCGGCGCTATCGCGGCGGGCCGCCACCGCCTGGGAGTTACCCGTGATCGCAAGGAGATGCCGTTCCGCCAGATGCTGGCCGCCGTGGGCCAGAGCGACCTGATGCAGGCATACCAGGAGCTGTTCGCCTGGCACGACATCACCATCGCTCAGACCCTCCTCACGCGCCGCGACCTGGCCGACCGGCAGGGCTACCTGAACGCCCGCAATACCCTCCTCGGCCTGTTGGAGCTGGGCGTCGTGCCCATAATCAATGAGAATGACGTAGTGGCGGTGGAAGAGATCGAAGGGGCACGGATCGGCGACAACGACAACCTGTCGGCGCTGGTGGCCAACCTGGTAGACGCCGACCTCCTGGTGTTGCTCACCGACCAGGCGGGGCTGTACACGGCGGACCCCCGGCGCGACGCCGGCGCCCGCCTCGTCCCGAGAGTCAAGCAGATCGACGCCGAGATCGAGCGGCTGGCCGGCGACACCCGTGGCAGAGGGGTTGGCGGAATGGTCACCAAGCTCCAGGCGGCCAAGCTGGCGCTGGCGGGCGGCGCCGACGTGGTCATCGCGGACGGCCGCGAGCCTAACGTCCTCGTCCGCCTGACCGGCGGCGAGGGGATCGGCACCCTCTTCCCCACAAATGTCGACCGTATGGAAAGCCGAAAGCGCTGGATGGTGGCCGGCCTCTCCCTCAAGGGGAGCATCGCCGTGGACGCGGGCGCCGCCAAGGCGCTCCGCGATCAGGGGCGCAGCCTTCTTCCCGCCGGGGTAAGCGGCGTGAAGGGGCGTTTCCAGCGCGGCGACGCGGTGGCCATAACCGACGGTGATGGTCAGCGCATCGCCTGTGGCATCGCCAACTACAGCGCCGAGGAGATACTGCGCATCCGCGGCGTCCGCAGCGACCGCATCGAGACGGTGCTGGGCCACCACTACGGCGGCGAGGTGGTGCACCGGGATAACCTGGTGGTTCTGTAATTCCGTGATTCTACCGCGACTCCTATCCGGGGCACTGACGTGACCCTGAAGCGCGCGGCGGCCATCACCGGCATTGGTGAGATGAAGCCGGCGCGAAGCCCCGACGGCAAGACGGCCCTGGGCATCATGGCCGAGGTGTCCCGCCTGGCGATGCTGGACGCCGGCCTGGAGCCGAAGGACGTGGACGGCCTGCTAATCGGGCCGCCCATCACGGAGATGGTGCCCATGTGGCCCTCCGTCCTGGGCGAGTACCTGGGCGTACATCCCTCTTACCTCAACGTGGTGGACCTGGGCGGCGCCGCGGCGGCGGGGATGGTGTGGCGGGCGGCGGCCGCTATCGCCGCCGGCCAGTGCCGCACCGTGCTCTGCGTCACCGGGGAGGCCTCCGACATCGAGACCTTCTACACGCCGCGCCCGCGCCGGAGCGCGCAGCTCCCCTACCGCGAGTTTGAGGTACCGTACGGGCCCATGGGCGTGAACTCCGGCTACGCCCTCATCGCTCAGCGGCACATGTTCGAGCACGGCACAACGCCCCGCCAACTGGCCAAGATCGCCGTCGACCAGCGCACCAACGCCTGCGCCAATCCCGACGCTCTATTCTTCGACCGGCCCATCACTATCGACGATGTGCTGGCATCGCCGCTGGTGGTGGACCCCCTGCACCTGCTGGAGATCGTGATGCCCTGCACCGGCGGGGCCGCCTTCGTGGTCGTCTCCCCTGAGGTGGCGCGGCGGGCGCCTCAGCCGGCGGTGTGGCTGCTGGGAGCCGGCGAGCACGCCACCCACATGATGCTTTCGCAGTCGCGCAACATCACCACCTCGCCTATCGCCGTGTCGGCGCCGCGGGCGTTCAAGATGGCCGGGGTCTCGCCGGGGGACGTGGACCTGGTCTCGGTGTACGACTGCTACACAATAACGGTCCTGGTCACGCTGGAAGACGCGGGCTTCTGCCCCAAGGGCCGCGGTGGGCCCTTCGTGGAGGAGCACGACCTGACCTACCGTGGAGACCTGCCGCTGAACACCCACGGAGGCCAGCTCTCCTTCGGGCAGCCGGGGTTGGCCGGCGGCGCCTCCCATGTTACGGAGGCGGTGCGGCAGCTCCAGGGCCGCGCCGGCGACCGTCAGAGACCCAACTGCGAGCTAGCGTTCGTCAACGGTAACGGGGGCACGATGAGCGAGCAGGCGTCGCTGGTGTTGGGTAGGTAGGCTCATGACCGGGGGAGAGTACCGGAAGCCGCTCCCACAGCCCAACGAGAACTCGCGCCCGTTCTGGGAAGGGACGCGTGCTCATGAGCTACGCCTGCAGCGCTGCCGCCAGTGCGGCAAGCACATCTTCTATCCGCGCGCCGTCTGTCCTTTCTGCCTGTCGGAGCGCCTGGAATGGGTGACCGCCGGCGGCGAGGGCAAGATATACTCGTACACGGTGGTGCGGCGGGCCATGCATCCCGCTTTCCAGGATGACGTTCCCTACGTCCTGGCCATCGTCGAGCTGGACGAAGGGCCGCGGCTCACCACTAACATCGTGGCGGCGGCGCTGGATGAGGTCAGGGTGGACATGCGGGTGCGCGCAGCTTACGATGACGTTACTCCTGAGATCACCCTTTTGAAGTTCGCACCGGTCCCGGGGCCGGAGGTCAATTGACGGAAGACGGAGGGCTATGGGCTCAATCATCAAGAAGCGCCGCAAGAAGATCAGCAAGCACAAGCATCGCAAGCGGCTGAAGAAGACACGCTGGCAGCGGCGGCACGGGTAGTTTCGCCGCTTTAGGAGGCCCGCCTGCGGACAGGTGGGCCGGAGGCCGATAATGTTCGGGCGGTTACGCAGCGTCCTGGGACGGCGCCAACGGGAGGACGACCCCCTGGTGAAGGTCGCGGGGGTGCCCAACCGTCGCGACGCTGAGACTTGCCTGGAGGCGCTGGAGGCCCAGGGGATCAAGGCGGTGCTCAGAGAAGACAGCCACGGCCTGGGCGCCCACGAGCTATGGGTGCGGGCCAGCCGGGAGCCGCAGGCGCGGCTGGTCATGGGCCTCTCCGGCCGCAGCGTGATCCGCCTGGAACGCCGGCGGCCCGAAGGCGAAGAGCGGGAGGAGAAGGAGTAAGCCGTGGCTGAGATGCGGCTGTTTGAGCGGCTGCTGGTCAATAACCCCGTCTACGTCTGGCTCCAGCGCCGGGAGGTGGCGAACCTCCGCCGCCTGAGCCCCCTGCCCTCCGGGCTAACCATCCTGGACCTTGGCTGCGGCCGCGGCGTGGAGACGGCGCTCATCGCCTCCGTGTTCAGGCCGGGCCGCCTGGTCGCCTTCGACCTGGACCCGCGCCAGGTGCACGAGGCCCGCCGCCGACTCTTACGCGACGGCGCCGGGGACGCCGCCCTGCTACTGGCGGACGCCTCCCGCCTGCCCTTCGCAGACGGCCGGTTCGACGCCGTGGTAGAGATCGCCGTGATACACCACGTCCCCGAATGGCGGAGCGCCCTGCGGGAGGTGGCGCGGGTGCTCAAGCCCGGCGGCAGCTTCCACTTCGTGGACATCTCGAAGCGACGCTACGGCGTTGGCATGAAGCTGATTGGCCACGACATGGAGGCGCTGTTTACGGTCAAAGAGTTTCAGTCCGCGGTAGAGGACGCCGGCCTGACCCTGGAGCGGCGCATAGGCCGGCCGGTCACCCCCGTCTTCGACATGGTGGGAGTGGCGAGGAGGGCGGCGTGACCACCACCGCATCCGAAGTACGCACTAAGGGCGCGGCGGCGCGGAACGCCGCCAGGGCCCTGGCGCGGCTGTCCGCGGAGGTGCGGAACCGCGCCATCCTCAACATCGCCGGCGGCCTGCTGGAGCGCGAGAGCGAGATCCTGGCCGCCAACGGCAAGGACATGGAGGCGG
>MGNZ01000015.1:8965-13540 GCA_001795235.1 Chloroflexi bacterium RBG_16_64_32
CCGGCCTCTCGGAGGCGCTGCTGGACAGGCTGCTCCTGACCCACGAGCGGTTGGAGGGGATGGCCGCAGACGTGCGCCAGGTGGCCTCGCTGCCGGACCCCCTGGGCGAGGTGTCCGACATGCGCACGATGTCCAACGGCCTCCAGTTGGGCCGCAAGCGGGTCCCGCTGGGGGTCATCGCCGCCATCTACGAGAGCCGGCCCAACGTGACGGTGGACATCGCCTGCCTCTGCCTCAAGTCCGGCAACGCCTGCATCCTGCGCGGCGGCAAGGAGGCGATTCACTCCAACACCGCCCTGGCCTCCCTAGTGGGGGAGGCGGTAGCCGCCGCTGGAGCGCCCGACAATTCCGTCCAGTTGATCGAGAACACCGACCGCGCCCTGGTGGGCGAGCTGCTCCAGATGCGGGGCGTGATCGACCTCCTGATCCCCCGCGGCGGAGCGGCGCTGATCCGCCACGTGGCGGAGAACGCCACCATGCCGGTAGTGACCGGCGGCATCGGCGTCTGTCACACCTATGTGGACGGTTCTGCGGACGTGGGTATGGCGGTGGAGGTGGCGCACAACGCAAAGACGCGGCGTCCGTCCATCTGCAACGCCCTGGACACGCTGCTGGTGCACGATGCTGTGGCCGCGCGATTCCTGCCGGCGCTCGGCCGCCGCTGGGCGGAGGCCGGAGTTGAGATGCGCTGCGATGAACGGTCGCTACGCATCTTGAACGCCGCCGAGGTATCGGGGCTATCGCTGGGCGCCGCGGCCGAGGATGACTTCGGCAAGGAGTTCCTGGCCCTGATCGCCGCCGTTCGTGTCGTCGACTCTCTGGACGAGGCGCTGGCCCATATCGAGCGTTACGGCTCGGGCCACTCGGAGGCGATCGTGACGTCCGACTACGGAGCGGGGATGCGCTTCCTGGACGAGGTGGACGCGGCGGCGGTGTACGTTAACGCCTCCACCCAGTTCACGGACGGGGCGCAGTTCGGACTGGGGGCGGAGGTAGGCATCTCCACCCAGAAGATGCACGCCCGCGGGCCCATGGGGCCCCGAGAGCTGACCAGCTACAAGTGGATCATCCTGGGCAGCGGCCAGACGAGGCCGACGTAGGCACAAACAAGGGACCGAGAACAATGAACACGGGTCGCCCGGGCTTGTTCCATGCTCATCGTTCCGACGAAAGGAGGGTCCTCGTGACTGATTACCTGTTCGAACGGGAATGCCGCACGCCCCACTCGGAGTGCTACATTATCGGGTCCGGAGAGGACGAGATAGGACGCGCGGACATCCACTACACTCCGTCCATGGCCTACGCCACCGTCTGCGTGGGCGAGGATATGACCGAGGACGACATCCGCGAGCTGGTGTCGGAGATCGACGAGCGGCTGGTGCTGACAACGGACCCCTTCCGCGAGGACTTCGTGGTTACGGTGTGGGCGGGCCGCGAGGCCGCCGTGTTCTCCGATGAGGACCTATTGGATGAGGAGGATGAGGACGAGGAGGGAAACGGGAACGGCCACCGCGAGGTCTGAGCGTTAAACGTATGGCGCGCTAGCTTACGAGCGCTCTCGTAGGATGCGGTCCAGGGGTCCGCGGTAGCGGCCGTCGTCAGGCTCCAGGTGTATGGTAATTGTCACCCCAACCAGTTGCTCGCCGATCTCTTCCTCTATTTGATCGCACACGGTGTGCATCTCCTCGACGGTGCGTCGCGGGTCCACAAGAAGGTGCATGTCCACGTGGCGCGTAGGGCCCGCCTTGCGGCTGCGCAGCCGGTGGAAGCCGCGGATGTCGTCCCCGTGGGCGGCGATGACGTCATGGATGGTCCGCAGTTCGTCGTCCGGTAGGGCCACGTCCATGACCTCTGTTAGCGCCTGGCGGGCCAGGCCCACGGCGGTCCAGCCCATGTAGGCTGCGAGCCCCAGGGCGACCAACGGGTCGAACAGCCGCTCGCCGCTGATACCGACGACCGCCAGGCCGGTGATGATTGCACCCGCCTGAATGAAGTTGGTCTGGAGGTGGGTAGCTTCCGAGGCGAGGGCCAGGGAGCGGGCGCGCCGGGCCTCTCGCCGCATGTAGAACGCTAGGACGAGGTTGGCGGCCGCCGCGATGACCATCGGCGCCAGCGCCAGGCCGACATCGATCTCTGGGCTACCCACGACCAGCCGGCGGACAGCCTGATACGCCACGAAGCCGCCGCCGATGGCTATCACGGTGGCGGCCACTGACGCCGACACGCTCTCTATCTTGCCGTGACCGTAGGGGTGGTCTTCGTCGGCGGGCCAGGCGGCGACCTGGACGCTGACCAGAGCGGCGGTGCCTCCCACAAGGTCTGTCCCGCTGTCGATGGCGTCGGAGAGAACGGCTATGCTGCCGCTGATGATCCCCATGATGAGCTTGAGGACAAGCAGGCTGACCGTGGCGGCCAGGGATACTGCTGCTATTCGTACAGATGCTGTCATCTCACATCGAGAGCCGTAGGAAGTCCCAGGCCCGTCAGGCGCAACTCTTGATGTGCGCCGTGCAGGCCGCCGCTGCTATCGTCGCGCTCCTTCTGCCTTGGCGGCCACTACTGCCGCTATCGCCCGCTTGACGTCATCCTTGCCGATGCCGGCTGCATCTATGACCTCCGCGTATTTGCCCGATGTGGCAAACGCGGTTAGCCCGACTCGCTTCATCGGTGTGGGGCGGTTCTCCGCCAGCACTTCCGCCACTGCGGAGCCAAGACCGCCATAGATGCTGTGGTCCTCGACAGTCACCACGGCCCCGGTGCGACCCGCCGAAGAGATGATAGTGGGTGCGTCAATTGGCTTCACGGTGTGGCAGTCGATGACCTCGATCGAGCGCTCCGGGGTCATCTCGTCGGCCACTTCCAGGCACAGACCTACGTGCGGCCCGCATGCCACCACGGTGACATCGGTCCCTGCGCGCATGACGTTGGCCTTGCCTATCTCGAACGGCGTTGTCTCGTCAGTGAATACGGGAAGCGGCTCGCGATACAGGCGTAGGTACACAGAGGTCGGGTGGTCGGCGGCCGCGGCTACAGCTTTAGGCACCTGGTTTGCGTCGGCGACCACTACGACAGCGATGTCAGGGAGCGCCCGAAACATCGCCAGGTCCTCCAGCGCGTGCGCCGACGGACCGTCCGGCGCATTCGATACGCCGCCATGTGAGCCAACGATCTTGACGTTAACCCTGTTGTGGCCGACGCTCTGTCGCACGTGATCCATGGTCCGTCCCAGAAATGAGCCGAACGTCACGGCGAACGGGGTGTATCCCGTGATGGCAAGGCCGGCGCAGATGCCGATCATATTCGTCTCAGCGACCCCGCAGTTGAAGTAGCGATCGGGATACTCCTCCCCGAACTTCACCAGGTTCAGGCTGCCGCCAAGGTCAGCCGTAACAACAACTAGCTTACGGTTATCGCGGGCCAGCTCCAGGAATGCCGGGCCGAAGGCGGAGCGGATCGCCACCTTCTCCCCCAGGGGATAGTATTTCCCGTTGTCCATATCGTCCCCTCGTTCCTAGTGATGGCGGATAGCGGGCGTTGCGGCGGGAACGTTCATCTGGCGGGAACCGGCTCTCCCAGATCGTCCATCGCCGTCGCAAAGAGCTCGTCGGTAATCACTCCGTGGTGCCAGTGGTAGTCTCCTTCCATGTACGAAACGCCCTTGCCCGTGACCGTGTTGGAGATGATAGCGAACGGTCCCTTGGCCGTGGCGGCCTGCGCCAGCGCCTCCACAACCTCGCCCATGTCATTGCCGTTAATCTCCGTTGTTTCCCAGTGGAAAGCCTCGTACTTGGCGGCCAGGGGATCGAGACCAGGCATGATGACGCTGGTCGGTCCGTTGATCTGGTTGCCGTTCTTGTCAACGATGGCGACGAGATTGTCGAGGCCGTGCTTGGGTGCGAACATTATCGCCTCCCAGGTAGAGCCTTCCTGCTGCTCCCCGTCGCTCATCATCACGAATACGCGGTTGGGCTTCCCCTCAAGCTTCAGGCCCAGGGCTATACCGATGCCGACAGAGAGCCCCTGCCCAAGAGAGCCTGACGAGATCTCGATCCCGGGAGGGCTGCCCCGCTTGGCGTGTCCCTGCAACTGCGTGCCGAACTTTCTTAGCCCGTCAAGCTCTTCGACAGGGAAAAGACCGGCCAGGGCGATACAAGCGTACAGGCCCGGAACAGCATGACCGTTCGAGAGCAAGAACAGGTCTCGCTCCTCCCAAAGAGGATTTCGCGGATCGTATTTCAGGAAGCCTCCGAAATACAGGGCCGCTATCATGTCCACTATCGAGAGGGAGCTTCCCGGATGGCCGGACCGCGATGCGTGCAGCTCCTTGACGGTCGCGACCCTGATCCGCCGCGCCATTTCCTCGAGATCTTCGATAGAGCGACTCATGCGTGACCTAGCCCTCCCCGATGCAGATATCGTTCCGTCTCAGCCGGTCTGTCGGTTTGATCGCGCTCCGCCTGACAAGAGATTACTCCGTTCGCACGACGTTTGACCTGCCCCCATAAACGCTACCACACGCTATGTTAGCGCACCCGCAGCCATAGCCTGCAGGCGTGGCGCAGCGGAGCTTGGCCA
>MGNZ01000015.1:13702-24885 GCA_001795235.1 Chloroflexi bacterium RBG_16_64_32
TCACGCGACGATGCGCCGCTGGATAGGCCGGGCCATCCTCGACATTTCCAAGACTCGCGTGGTGCTGACGGAGGGCAAACCTGCGCCTGCCTTTCCAGGCTGAGGGTCGATGCCATTATAGGTAGGCACGCGAGCGCCGCGCAACCGAAATGCCTGCTATCATGCGTCTCGTGATTATTGACTTCCACACCCACGTATTTCCGCCGCAGGTGGGCGAGAACCGGCCCGAGTATGTGCGGCGGGATCCGACCTTCGCGGAGATGTACGGCAGAGTGCGGGCGAAGATCGCCACGGCGGAGGATCTGCTGCACAGCATGGACGGGGCCGGGGTGGACCTGAGCGTTGCCCTGGGATTCGCCTGGCGAGACCACGACGACTGCGTCCGCCACAACGACTACCTGCTGGAGGCGGCCGAGAAGAGCGGTGGCCGCATCGTGCCGTTCTGCACCGTCAACATGCAAGCGGGCGAACGGGCGGTGAACGAGGTGGAGCGGTGCGCCCGCGGCGGGGCGCGCGGACTGGGAGAGCTTCGCCCGGACAGCCAGGGCTGGCTGCTGAACGGCGAAGCGGGAGAGGCGCTGGCGAATCTGGCAGCGCGCCACAATCTCGTCCTCCTCTTCCATGTGACGGAGCCGGCTGGACATGAGTACCCGGGGAAGCGTGGGCTGCGGCTCGAATCGTTCTACCGCTTCGTTGCGGGCGCCGGCGACCTAGCGGTGGTGGGGGCGCACCTGGCGGGCGGGCTGCCCCTGTACGCCCCTATGCCCGCGGTGCGGAACGCGCTGTCCGGCCTGTTCGCGGATACGGCGGCGCTGCGCTATCTGTATGAGCCGTCCGTGCTGATCGGCGTGGCCCAGGCGTTAGGGCCTGACCGCCTGCTATTCGGCAGCGATTATCCGCTGGTGGAGCAGTCAGCGGCGATCGAGGAGATTCGGGCGAGCGGGCTGGATGCGGCCGCCCAGCAGAGTGTGCTGGGCGGAAGCGCCGGACGTGTACTTGGCTTCACATAGAGCCACGGAAAGTTCACGCTATTCTCGGCTAGGCCCGTTGACGAGAGCCGTTCGTCCCCAGTAGCATACTATGTTCGCTGCCGAATGCCGGCCTTGCCTTGCGGTGACGTTCCCAGTCATCGGCCCAGGCGAGGGCCCGCCCCGGTAAGCCTGGAGACCTGTCCCCCCGTTTCTCCGCCCTAATCTTGTCCCCAAACCTCCCTTTGGGTATGTCACAGGAAGGCCGGAATGGTCTTCCTGTGACGCTTTCTAAGGCACCGGGCTGACGATGCCCCGCTATAATGGTCGAGTGTGAGCTTGCCCCGTGAGACGTGATGACGAGACGCTGCGCCTGTTTGTGGCGGTGAGCCTTCCGGAGGAGGTGCGGGACGCGCTGGGTCGCTTCCAGGAGGAGCTAAGAGGCCGTGGCCTCTCCGGCCTGCGCTGGGTGCGGCCGGAGGGCATACACTTCACGCTTAAGTTCCTTGGCGACACGCCTGCTGCGAAAGTACCGGCTATTAGCGAAGCGCTGACTGAGGCCATCCGGGAACGGCGGGCGTTACGTCTGGCGCTGGGGTCGCTGGGGACGTTCGGCGGGCGGCGCGGCCCCCGCGTGCTCTGGCTGGACGTTACGGGCGATGTTGAACGCCTGCAGGAGGTTCAGCGGGCGGTTGAAGGAGCGCTGGTGGGGTTGGGATTCCCGCCCGAAGAGCGGCCATTTTCGCCCCACCTCACGCAGGCGAGGGTGCGCCAGCCGCCTCCGCCCGGCATGGCCGAGCGCATTTCGCAGGCGTTGGAGAGCGCGGCGCCACCGCAGGCCGAGTTCGAGGTGCGGGAGGTGGTGCTCATGCGCAGCACGTTGCAGCCCGGCGGCGCCGTATACGAGCGTCTGGCCGCTTTCCCGCTAACGTAGAATAGACCGACATGGAAGAGGTCGCCGCTAGAGAAGGGGCAGCGGATTCTTTGCCGGAAGGAGTGCGCCGGCGCCCCTTCCTGCTGCGCTACGTGCGGCCTCGGACGGGGGCGGCGCTCGTGCTGTGGCGGGTGGAGGCGTACACGGCGCTGCCGCTGGCGCTCCTTCTGATCGCGACCCTGGGTCGCTGGCCCGGCGCGCTGGTCATGGGTTCCGTCATGGCGGTCTATGCCGCCGTGTTCCTGCACCTTCTCGAGAGCGATCCGGCCCTCGACGATGTACGCGCCTGGACCGGTCGCCGTCGCATGGGCCGGGCGCTAGTGGGGCTCACGGACCGCGACGACGGCGTGGGGAGGGGACGGCGGGCCGTAGCGCTGGTGCCGGCGGTAATGATTCTAGGCCCCTTCTGGCGGGCGGTAACGTTTCACCTGTTCCGCATGCGGCGGCCGGCGGCGTACGCGCTCTCGGTCGGCGGGAGCATCCCTCACGCGCTGCTATGGACCGGGCTCGTCCTGGGAGGTGTGTGGGAGGGGCTGGTCTGGCCCCTGATTAAGGATCTCTAGCGGGCCCCGACGTCCTGGACGCACCAGCGGAACTCGCCGCTGACTTCGCAGCCCACGCCGATCTCCGTGGCCTCACCGCTCAGCATGGCGCTCAGGTGGGCGGGGCTGGCGCTCCACAACTGGACGATACTGGCGGCGGGGTCGGCCTGGGGGCCGCGGTACACGTTTTCCGCTAGATATACCCAGCCGCTGTAGCCGGCGGCCTCGGTCCGAGAGATCAGAGTTGAGCCGTCCGGCCCTTCGTGAGCGAACCAGTCGCTGGCCGCTATCATCGCGGCGTAGGTCTCAGCGGCGGCGGTCAGGGCGCCGTTGACGGCCAGCGGCGGTAGGCCCTGTTGGGCGCGCAGCTCGTTGGTCAGAGTAATGATGGCGGCTTCGAGGTCGCTGCCGGTTCGCTGCGGCGGCGGTGGCGACGGCCGTGGAGTGGGTAGAGGCGTTGGGGTGGCTGCAGCCGCTGGTTCCGGCGCAGGCTGAGGAGCGGCCGCTACTGTGGGCGCAGGCGTGGGTGTTGGAGCAGTTGTTGCCGGGGGCGTTGGCATCACAGTGGCCGTAGGACTGGGGCTGGGTGTTGGCGTCGGGGCGGGATCAGGCGCGCGAAGCCCCGTCAGCACCTCCACGGGCTCTGCGTAGACGCTGGAGGCCACGGGCTGCGGCTGGGCGGATGCGGGGCTGATGCCCACGGGCGACGCCAGCAGGAGGAGGATGGAACACCAACCTGCTCCCCGGAGGAGGCCGAAGACGGGTATTTGCGACATTGACGAATCTTTAGACGTGTAGCGATGTGCATTTGTTACTCTCCGTGTGTCATTTCTTGAGCGTGAGCGCGGGCGAAGGGGGCCTCCGCCAGAGGCGGGAGGCCGTTGAAGTGACGCACTCCTCGCCCTTCGACCCATTCGGCAAGCTCAGGGCAGGCAGGCTCAGGGTGAGCGGTATCGAGTGCCCAAATATCTCCGTTCGTGGTGAGCCCCTGGCCGGGCAGGCTGTCGAACCATGAACGGCGCAAGAGGGTATTTCAACGGCCTCGCGGGTTGGCGCCCCTATCGCACAAGAGTGGGGTGGCTGTGCGGGCAGTGACGGGACTGCTACTGCGTTGGGCTCGCGGCTAGGAGGCGTAGCCCTTGGGATGGGCCTGATGCCAGCGCCACGCGCTCTCGATGATCGCTTCGAGGCTGGCGACCGCCGGCCGCCAGCCCAGATCCCGCTTGGCCTTCTCATTGGAGGCGACGAGCCGCGCCGGGTCGCCGGGCCGCCGCGGCTCCTCGCGCACTGTGATGGGCTTTCCCGTGACCGTGCGGGCCGTCTCAATCAGTTCGCGGTTGGAGAATCCGCTGCCGCTGCCCAGGTTGTAGACTCCGCTGCCTGTTTCCAGCCGTTCCAGAGCCAGGATGTGGGCGGCGGCGAGGTCCGAGACGTGGACGTAATCGCGGATGCAGGTGCCGTCCGCCGTCGCGTAGTCCGTGCCGAAGAGGGGTACGAACTCCCGTTGGCCCGCGGCCGTCTGGAGGACGATGGGGATCAGGTGAGACTCCGGGCGGTGGTCTTCGCCCCGCGAGTCGGTGGCGCCGGCGGCGTTGAAGTAGCGCAGTGAAATGTAGCGCATGTCGCTCTGCCGCTCGTGCCAGGGGAGCATTCGCTCCACCATATCTTTGCTCTCGCCGTACGGGTTAACGGGCCGCACCGGCGCCTCTTCGGTCACCGGCACCGATTCCGGCTCCCCGTAGACCGCGGCGCTGGAGCTGAATACGAAGCGGCCGACGCCGTACGCCACCATGGAGCTGAGCAGGGCGATGCAGCCGCCGACGTTGTTGGCGAAGTAGCGACCGGGATTGAGCACCGATTCTCCTGCCTGGATGTAGCCGGCGTAGTAGATGACGGCATCGAATGAATGTGATGCCATCAGGCGAGCCAGGCTGTCCTCGTCCCGTACGTCGCCCACCACCAACTCCGCGTCGTGGTTGACGGCGTCGCGGTGGCCGCTGACGAGGTTATCGAGGACGGTGACCGTGTGTCCGGACTGGAGGAGCTGGTCGACCGTGACGCTACCGATGTATCCGGCGCCGCCGACGACCAGGGCCCTCACCTCCCGCTCACCCCCTGGCGAGGTCGAGGCCCGCGCGGCGTTGAGCGGGGGTCAGTCGTCAAGCCGTTTGAATACGAGGCAGGCGTTCTGGCCGCCAAAGCCAAAGCTGTTCTTCAGGGCTACGCGCACGTCGGCACGGCGTGCCTCGTTGGGGACGTAGTCAAGGTCGCATTCCGGGTCGGGGTTGTCATAGTTGATGGTGGGAGGGATGACGCCGTGCCGCATCGCCTCCAGGCAGGCGACCGACTCTAAGGCGCCGGCGGCGCCGAAGGCGTGGCCGATCATGGACTTGGTGGCGCTGATCGGTACTCGGTACGCCTGCTCTCCGAAGGCCTTCTTGATGGAGAACGTCTCGGCCGTGTCGTTGAGCTTGGTCGACGTGCCGTGGGCGCTGATGTAGTCGACCTCCTCGGGGGTGACGCCGGCGTCCTCCATAGCCCAGGTCATAGCGCGGATGGCGCCCTCACCATCGACGCAGGGAGCGACCACGTGGTAGGCGTCGTTGCAGGCGCCGTAGCCGGCGATCTCGGCGATTATGGGGGCGCCGCGGCGGCGGGCGTGCTCGAGCTCCTCGTACACGAAGATGGCGGCGCCCTCTGCGGCCACGAAGCCGTCCCTCCCGGCGTCGAAGGGGCGGCTGGCCTTCTGGGGCTCATCGTTTTGAGTGGACAGGGCGCGCATCACGGCGAACCCGCATAGGCCCAGCTCACAAAGAGCGGCCTCCGTGCCGCCGGTGAGGACCACGTCCGCGCGGCCGGCGCGGATCAGGTCCAGAGAGTCGCCCATCGCCTGGGTGCCGGCGGCGCAGGCGGTGGTCACCGTGTTGGAGTAGCCCTTGGCGCCCAGAATCATACTGAGTTGGGCGGCAGCCATGTTGGGAAGCATCTTAGGCATGAAGAGGGGATCGATTCGCATCCCACCCTTGTCGCGGATTGTGTGAACTGCCTCCTGGATGTTGGGCAGGCCGCCGATCCCGTTGCCCAGAATGACGCCTACCCTACCGCGGTCTTCGCGGTCCAGGTGCAGCTCGGCGCTTTCCAGCGCCTGGCGGCTGGCGGCCACCGCGAACTGGCTGAAGCGCGACATGCGCCGGGCGTCGCGGCGGTCCATCCAGTCCAGAGCATCGAAGCCCTTCACTTCGCCGGCGATGCGAGAGGGGTAGCCAGTTGCATCGAACTGGGTGACGTAGTCGATCCCTGATTTGCCCTCGATGCAGCCCTGCCAGAACTCGGAGACGCTGTTCCCTATAGGGGTCAGCGCCCCCATGCCCGTGATAGCTACGCGCCTGCCGTTTCTGCCTGCCATGCGGGAACCTCCGAACCGTTCGTCTCTACGCAGTTGCCCCGGTCTTCTTGAGGTGGGCTCGTCCCTCCGCGGCCACAAACAGGGAGCCTGTCAGACATATTACCTCTTTGCCAACCACTGTCGCCATCGCTTTTTCCAGCGCCTGGGCCACTCCCGCGCCCACTTCGGCCTCCGCGCCTGCTTGGACGAAGGCGGCCGCCACCTGTTCTGGTGGCATCGCCCGAGGGTGATCGGCCCTGGCCGCTATCACCCTTCCTACGATGGGGGCCAGCTCCTGGGCTATGCCGCTCACGTCCTTGTCTGCGGACATACCTACTATCAGGAACGCGCTCTGGCAGGAAAGGTAATCCGTCAAACTCTCGCGAAGCCTCCGGGCCGATTCACGGCTGTGAGCGCCGTCGGCGACTATCACGGGCTCCCGGCGCAGAATCTCCATGCGTCCGGGCCAGGATACGTCCGCCAGCCCCTTTTCGATGGCTTCATTGGGGATGGATACGCCGCGTTGCGCCAGCGCGCCGGCGCAGGCGATGGCCGTGGCCGCGTTCTCAAGCTGGTGCAGGCCCAGGAGGGGCAGCCGCAAATGGAGGGCGCCGCCGGGCGGCCCCTCCAGCCGGAACGCCTGACCGCCGAGATCGTGCGAGGTGCGCCGCCAGGTGTAGCGCGCGGCCACGTCGACGATGTCACAGCCAGCCTCCGCGGCCGCCTCGGCGATGACCCTGCGTGCGCCGCCTGCGCCGGCCTGCGGGCCGATGACCACCGTGGCGCCGGGCCGGATGATACCAGCCTTCTCGGCGGCGATCTTCTCGACGGTCCCGCCCAGCACGTCGGTGTGTTCCAGGCCGACGGCGGTGACCACGCACACGTGGGTGACTCCTCCGGTGGGGCCGACTTCAGTCGGCCGCGACTCGCCTAGGCGAGTCCCACCGCCGCCGAATACGTTGGTGCTGTCCACGCGGCCGCCCAGGCCGGTTTCGAGTATCTGGCAGTCGACGTCGTGCTCGCGGAAGGCGAGGAATGCCAGAGCCGTCAGCAGGTCGAAGGTCACCAGATGGCGGCCGCCCGGTTCGCGGGACGCTGACTCGACCGTGTCCCGCAGGGTGTGCGCCAGGCGCGCCCACTCTTGCTGCGCCAGCGGCTCGCCGTCGATGCGGATGCGCTCCGTGTAGTCGTGGAGGTGGGGGCTGGTGAACAGCCCGGTGGACAGGCCGGCGGCGCGCAGAACACTCTCCACCATCGCCGCCACGCTACCCTTCCCCTTGCTGCCGGCGATGTGGACGGTGCGGCGACCCAGGTGCGGATCGCTCAGACCGCGGAGCAGCGATAGCGCCGGGCCGACGTCCGGCCGATCGCGGTAGCGGCCGCTGCGCTCGAAGTCGGCGAAGGAGAGGAGGTAGTCGATGGACTGGCGGTAGTTCATGCGCAAGCAGCGCTCGGCTAACCGCGGTGGAAGTCGGGCCGGCGCTTCTCCAGGAAGGCGCTCACGGCCTCCTTGAAGGCGGGGCGTTCCATCGCCGCTGCGAACTCGGTATTCTCCCGCTTGAGCACCTCGCCGATATCCGTCTCGGCGAGGTTGCTCCAGACGAGGCGCTTTATGGTGGCCAGCGATTCGGCCGGGTTGAAGGCGATCTCCGCGGCCGTGTCGAAGGCGTGGTCCATAAGCTCATCGTCGGGGACGACCCTGTTGACGAGGCCGATCCGGCCGGCCTCCGCGGCATCGATGATGCGGCCGCTGAGCATCAGCTCCATCGCCTGGGTGAGGCCGACGATCTGGACCAGGATGCGCGTACTGGCCAGCTCCGGCAGGACCCCCACCCGCACGAAACGCATGGACAGGCGGGCACTGTCCGAGGCTATGCGCACGTCGCAGGGGAGGGTCATGGTGAGCCCGACGCCGATGGAGAGGCCGTTGATGGCGCAGATAACGGGCTTGGAGCGCTGGATGAAGTGGACCCAGTTCTCTTCTTCGCGCGGGCGGCGGCGCTCCCCGCCGCTTTCACGGGCCTCGATCTCCCTGTTCCAGCCGCGGATGTCGGCGCCGGCGCAGAAGGCGCGGCCGCTCCCCGTGAGGACCACGGCCCCCACGCCGGAGTCTTCGTTGAACGTCTCGATGGCCTGCCGCACCTCGGCGAACATGTCGTAGCTGAACACGTTCAGGCGATCCGGCTGGTTGAACGTGACCACGCCCACGCGGTCCCGCTGCTCGACGAGAATGTACTCGTATGGCATCACTGATCCCCATTCGATAATCGGTTTCCCTCTCAGCGGCGCGATTATAGCACCGGCGGTCAGCCACCTCCAGGGGTGTCCCCTATAATGAGGCTGTGCCGGAGCCACCTCTTCTCACTGATGCCCAGGACAAGCGACGTCTGGACGCGCTCCTCTCCCGCGCCTGGACTCTCGCTCGTGAGGCAGCACATCCGCTCGGCGGGCTCCAGGGCCTCTCGCTGGGGCCGTACCGGCTCCTCGCCCTGTTGGGGCCGAAGAACAATGTGGGCGCCCGCTACTTCCAGCTACTCCTCGTGGATTCGGCGGGTCGCATGAGCGAGGACGCGGTGGCCTTCGGCCTGCACAACGCGGGGCCCTACCCGGGGTACAACTGGGTCGAGGTCTTCCGCTACGATCCCACCTCGCGGATCCAGGGCGAGGCGGCGGACCTGCGAGCGACAGGCCCTTCGGCCCGGCTCAGGACAAGCCTAGAGCAGGAGTTGATCTGTGCGCTGGCCGGCCTGGCGCCCGCCGGCGGCCACCTCATGGTGGAGTACGAGTCGCCCGCCCAGAAGGAGAGCGAGCGCATCCTGGGTCTGGGCTACCCGCCCGTGACCTCGCCCCTGGGCTACCTTCTGTTCAGCGCGGGTTGCCGCTCCTTCCGCGATTGGTACATCTCTGAGGGCGGCCGCGAGGGGCCGCGCAAGCTACAGGGCTACAAGCCGTTGAACGAGGCGGTGGCGAAAGAGAGGACGGAGGCGCTGCGGCGTCAGGTCGGCGAGTGTCTGGCCGGTCCTGAGGCCCCCCGGCACGGCCGGTACGGCCGTACCGCGCGGCGGCTGGCGAAAGTGGTGCTGGAGGCGCTGTCCGGCGAACAAGGCCCCGCTTCCCCCCCAATGGTTTGACGCCGGACAACCGTTCCGGCCATGGGATTGGGCCGCCGAGACTCGCCCAGACATCCCCTCGAACGGTGGCCGTCAAGCGGATTGTTAGCCCAAGTTATTGACCGCCAACACGGAAAGTATTGATTTTCTATTGCGCGGCACGTAACATGACGTGTTAGCATCCGTCTACACAACTGACGCAGTGCCATCTATAGGCTGCGATCCCGGAGGATGGTTTTCGGTTCCCGGTTCAAGCGATGTCCTAATTTCACGGAGGTGTTTGCGTGGTTACTGTGAGCGTCATCAAGGCTGACATCGGCGGCTACGTCGGCCACTCGGCTTCTCATCCGGAGATCCTCGATCTGGGCCGTGAAGAGATGGAGAAAGCGAAGCAGCGCGGCCTCCTCGTCGACCATCACGTCAGCTTCTGCGGCGATGACATGTTCTTGATCCTCACGCACGAGCGGGGCGAGAACAACGAGGAGGTTCACAAGCTGGCCTGGGACACGTTCCAGAGGGGCACCGAACTGGCCAGGAAGCTGAAGCTGTACGGCGCCGGCCAGGACCTCATAGCGGACGCTTTCTCCGGTAACATTCGCGGCGCCGGACCCGGTTCGGCGGAGATGGAGATCGAGGAGCGGCCGTCGGAGCCCATCCTGGTGTTCATGGCCGACAAGACCTCGGCGGGCGCCTTCAACCTGCCCCTGTACAAGATGTTCGCCGACCCGTTCAACACCCCCGGCCTGATCATCGGCGAGGGGCTCCACGAGGGGTTCGCCTTCGAGGTGCAGGACGTGCGCGAGCACCTCAAGATCACCCTCAACGCCCCGGAGGAGATATACGACCTGCTCATCTTCCTCGGCGCGCCCAACCGCTACTGCGTGAAGAAGGTGTACTGCCGCAACACGGGCGAGGTGGGCGCGGTGTCCAGCACCGACAAGCTCTCCCTCATCGCCGGGCGCTACGTGGGCAAGGACGACCCGGCGATGGTCGTGCGCTCCCAGGGGAACTTCCCGGCCGTGGGCGAGGTGATAGAGCCGTTCACCATCCCCTTCATCGTGGAAGGCTGGATGCGGGGCTCACACCACGGACCGCTGATGCCGGTGGGCCTGAAGGACGCTCACCCCAGTCGCTTCGACGGGCCGCCGCGGATCGTCTGTCTAGGCTTCCAGCTCGCCAACGGCAAGCTCATCGGCCCGCGCGACATGTTCGACGACCCCGGATACGACCACGTGCGGGAGAAGGCGAATCAGATCGCCGACTACCTGCGCGCCCACGGCCCCTTCGAGCCGCACCGGCTGCCGCTGGACGAGATGGAGTACACGACGATGCCCACAATTGCGGGCAAGCTCCAGTCCCGCTGGGAGTCCATCGACGCCACCGTTGGCGCGGCGTCCGGGGCGTAGACCGGGCGCTAGCTACTCCCAAGTCGTAGCTGCCAGTAGGGGAGACCTTCTGGTCTCCAGCCAAGCCGGAAGGCTAATGGTCGTTGACTAAATACCATGACACTGAATTCGGTGGGACAGGCTTCAGCCTGTCGTCAGCCTAAAGGCTGACCCGCCGAAGCGGCTGCAGCCTGGCCGCATCGTATGCTAGCCTGTGATGCCCCGCCTCCTCGTCGCCAGCAATAACCCGGGCAAGCTCGCCGGGTCTTACAACCCCGCCGACTGAAGCCTGCCCTGAGCCTGCCGAACGGGTCGGCGGCTCCTAATTCCTCCCAGCCGCGCATTTCAATGCGCGGGGCAGGCATTCCGAGATCGTAGCTGCAGGGCTTTAGCCCTGCTTGGTCCAGGCAGACCTGAAGGTCTGCAGCTACATCGCATCGTGGTCTGCGCTATCGGGCAGCCATGCGGCATCGTATGCTAGCCTGTGATGCCCAGCCTCCTCATCGCCACCGGTAACCCCGGCAAGATCGCCGAGTTCCGCCGCCTGCTCCCCAGCCGCGGGTGGGGCCCAAGCCGATCTGCCGGCGTCAGACGCAGACATCTTGGCCCAGTTGCACCTGCACAATCAGGTTGTCGATGTGGGCCAGTAGCGTCTCGGCCGTCTCCGGCGCTATCTTCTTCCCCGCCTGGGCCTTGATGTAGTCCCGAAGGTTTAGGAGCTTCTGCAAGGCGCCCGGGACGTTCCCCACATCGCAAAGCAGGTGCTCAGCGTCGGCAGCCTTGTTCAGGATCGTGTTCTGCACGGAGTTGGGCAGGTTCGAGAGGCCTTCGACATAGGACACGAATGTCGCCAGCGTAT